>CAZDNZ010000009.1:0-11633 GCA_964506925.1 uncultured Pseudomonadales bacterium
CCTCCAGCGAAACCCCATAAGCGGCACATAAATCTGCATAGGGTTTTCCGCTCCATGCCCCAACGCAGCGCTCTATCAACCCGGCGTTATCTTCCAGCGGCACTTGTAAGGTCTCGTTTACAATCTCGGCCGTTTCGTGCGCACGGCTCAAGGGACTGCTTACAATCCGTGTTATACCACTTTTTGCCAGAATTTCCGCCGCTGTGCGGGCCTGTTCCCGGCCAGTATCATTCAGGGGGACATCCATTTGGCCAATCGCCAGCACCTGCTTATTGCCATCGGTTTCGCCATGCCGCAAAAAGTAAAAATCCGGCCAGTTATCAGGCATAACGTGCCAAACGCTCCTGCACGGCCTGTGCGCCAATAACAGGCAGTAGGCTTGCCATATCCGGCCCATGTGCTTGACCTGTAAGCGCTAACCGCAACGGCATAAACAACGCCTTGCCTTTTCGCCCCGTCGCCGCTTTTAGCGTTGCTGTCCAAGCGCCCCATGTGGCTGTATCATAAGGCCCGGCGGGTAAATGCTGGCACGCCTGTTGAATGAACGCCGCATCCTCGGCCGAAAAATCCACATCAGCCGGTGCGGCAAATACCAACTGATACCAATCTTTGACATCGGCCAAGGTTTCAATATTCTCGCGCGCTGCGGCCCAGAAGGCTGGCAGTCTCTCTCGGGCAAACGCTTGTGCCGGCAAAAAAGGTTGCAGTAAAGGCTCTGCCTCGGTAAACGGCATATTATGCAAAACCTTGGCATTGGCAACCTTCAGCATATCTTCATCAAAGCGCACGGGGGCGCGGCCTATTTTCTCCAGATCAAACCAGTCGGCTAAGGCCTGAATGCCGTTGGTTGGCGCTGCTTCGCTAAAACCGAGCCCGGCCATATACCCCAAAATACCTCGTGGCACATAACCTGCGTTGCGTAAATCTTCAATCCGCAAAGCCCCCAACCGCTTGGACATTTTATGACCTTCCTTATCCAACATCATGGGCAAGTGGGCAAACGTGGGTAAATTAGCGCCTAATGCTTGAAAAATCTGCACCTGTTGCGCTGTGTTCACCACATGATCTTCCCCCCGAATCACATGGGTAATGCCCATGGCTATGTCGTCAACCACGCCGCCAAGAGTAAACAAAGGCACGCCGCTGCTGCGCACAATAACCGGATCTCCGCCCAAATGCCGTGCTTCAAACCGCTGCTCGCCACGTACCAAATCATGAAAGATAATTGTTTCATTCTGCAAACGGAATCGAATAACAGGTTGCCGTCCTTCTGCCCGGAACGCCGCTTTTTGCGCGGCGGTTAAGTCGCGATGGCGGTTATCGTAATGTGGGGGCTCGTTACGGGCAGCCTGTACTTTACGCATCGCATCCAGTTCGTCTGGTGTGGTAAAACATTCATATGCACGCCCCATCTCGATCAGTTTTTCTACCGCTTGCCGATAATCTCCCCGCTCGTGCCGCGCCAACGTGTTATAGGGCGGGGTCTGTCCCCCTTGTGCTTGGCTTTCGTCCGGATTCAGCCCCAGCCAGTGAAAATCGGCCATTAAGAGCGTTTCAGCATCCGCAACTTGGCGTTCAATATCCGTATCTTCAAAGCGCAGAATAAAGGTTCCGCCATGTTTTTTGGCAAACAGCGCATTGGGCAGTGCTGCCCGCAAATGCCCCACATGCATCCTTCCCGTAGGCGATGGCGCAAACCGGACACGTATATTTTTAGAATCAGATTGCATTTCAGTCATACCGGGCAAAATACCAAACAATTTGATTTTCGCCAATGACTATCATTGCAAAAGAATAGAACCAGACATAAAGCACGCAAAATATGATTGACAATCCCGCGCACGGGTATAAATTCTGCCGATATTTTAAATAGGAAAAGCACCACCATTATAGATATACACACATCAGAACATTACATAGTACACGTTGCACAGGTTGCTTTAACGCGAGAAACACAAGCATTAACACCCTTTGATAAAAATAAATACCCCAGGTTGCATAAACTAACACAACTATGGGCATCAGGCACATCTGGCCCTACTATACTGACTGCGATACAAAATGAAGTTGAAAAATTCGAGGGAGATCTTCGGTATGGGGTTGTTGATCTGAACCGTGCAAAGGCAATCATTGGACAGAGATGTAGCCCATTTTCGTTACCTGTAAAACGCATATTTGATAACGGCGCAAGAGAGCCTGAACGTCAATTGGAAGTAAGCGGGGGGCCTGCGGAACCACAACTCGCCCGGTCTGGCAAATATTTGGAGGGCTCTATTTCTCAAGGCATTGTGCGTGTTTTCGGCCCAAAAGATACGCTCGTCAAAGGCATTATCAACACCCCCGTTACCTTACCAGAAGCACTGCGCATAGACTCGAAGACTGGAGAAAAGTTGATGTATGCAGCCCCCATTCATAATGCACTGAAAGGCTTTAGACCTAAACTAACATCTCAAGAACGAGCGCTTGTGTCATGTGACCCAAATATAATAGGAGCCATATTTTTGCAGCATGCAGAAGATGACCCTATACACCGTGTTTTTCTGGAAGGCATCCGCCCCGAGCAGCCTGAATAAAATTCGGCAGTGCTTTAAACCTTAGCTCACTTTACCGCAACAATTCTTATACCGCTTGCCACTACCGCAAGGGCAGGCTGCGTTGCGAGGTGTATTCTGGGGAGCTGGCGTCTTGCTCGGCTCACCAAGTGGGGCACTGCCAGCTAACGCTGTGCCTGCCCCTTGCGCCGCCACACCAGCTGGTGGCGAGGCCGAAGCTGCCACCGCGGCTAATGCCGCTTCTTCCTCTGCTGCTGCCAAGGCTGCCACTTCCTGCGAAGATTGTGGCATAAGCTCAACATAGCTCAGCATATGCACCGTATCCATCCGGATTTTATCCAGCATGGCATCAAACAGTAAAAATGCCTCCCGGCTGAATTCGTTCAGCGGATCTTTTTGGGCATAGCCCCGCCAATTCACCCCAGCGCGGACATATTCCAACTGTTGTAAGTGTGTGCGCCAGTTTTGATCAATCACTTGAAGCAGCACAAACTGTTCGGCCTTACGAAAATTATCCGCGCCAGCTGCAGCTACCCGTTGTTGGTAAGCATCTTCCATTGCGGCTAGCACGGCCTGTTCTAGGGATGCGGGCGTGGCATCCGGCTGTGCGGCCAGTTGTACCAGATCTATCTGTAAATTAAACTGCCGCGCCAAGGCTTCCTGCAGGCTTTGCACATCCCAGTCTTCATCCTCGGGGGCGGTATGCAAGTGCTCGTAGAACAGGCTATCCACCGCATCCTGCCGGAAATCGTGCACAATATCTGCAACTGCATCTGCCAGTAAAATTTCGTAACGCTGTTTATATATAACTTTACGTTGTTCGTTTAACACATTATCAAATTTAAGAATATGCTTACGTGCATCAAAATGCATGCCCTCAATTTTTCGTTGGGCAGTCTCCACCGATTTAGCGACCCACGGGTGCTGCACCGATTCATCCTCGGGCATATTAAACCGCGCCATCATTTGTTCCAGATTGATGCTAAAAATACGCATCAGATCATCTTCCAGCGATAAATAAAAGACGCTGCTGCCGGGGTCGCCTTGCCGGCCGGAACGCCCCCGCAACTGGTTATCAATGCGGCGGCTTTCGTGACGCTCGGTACCAATAACCCGCAAGCCCCCTGCCGCCAGCACGCCAGCTTTTTCGGCAGCATGTGCGGCTTCTATCTGTTGGCGCGCCGCCTCATTTTCAGCTTTTTCAAGCAGTAATTCTAAATTTCCGCCCAGTTTAATATCTGTACCACGGCCAGCCATGTTGGTTGCAATGGTTACGGCACCTTGGCGGCCAGCCTGTGCAATAATCTCAGCTTCTTGGTCATGGTGGCGCGCATTCAGAACTAAATGCGGAATGCCCTCTTTCTGCAACAGGGCCGACAACGCCTCGGACTTTTCAATACTGGTTGTGCCCACCAGCACAGGCTGCCCCCGTTCATAACAATCTTGGATATCTGCCACAATTGCCTTGTTTTTGGCTGCGCGCTTCCGAAACACAATATCGGCCTCATCGCGCCGCGTCACTGGCACATTTGTGGGAATGACCACCACATCTAGGTTATAAATTTCGGCAAACTCTTCTGCCTCGGTAATGGCGGTACCGGTCATCCCCGCCAGTTTGTTGTACAGGCGGAAATAATTCTGATAGGTAATGGAAGCCAGCGACTGATTCTCCCGCTGAATATCCACGCCCTCCTTGGCTTCTATGGCTTGATGCAGCCCTTCCCCCAGCCGCCGTCCCGGCGACATACGCCCGGTAAACTCATCAATCAGAACAACTTCACCCTTTTGCACAATATATTTCACATCTTTTTCAAATAAATGATGCGCCCGCAAGGCATTGTTCAAATGATGCAGCACCGTTACCTGCTGGACATCGTAGAGGCTTTCGCCTTCTGTCATGTGTCCATGTTCAACCAGCAGGCGCTCTGCTTTATCGACACCTTCATCTGTGAGCGTGATGGATCTGAATTTTTCATCCAACTCAAAATCGGTTGTGGGTTGAAAATGCGGCACAAATTCATTGAGCGCCACATACAGGGAACTGCGGTCTTCAATCGGGCCAGAAATAACCAATGGCGTGCGGGCTTCATCGACCAGAATACTATCCACCTCGTCCACAATGGCAAAAGCCAGCGGACGTTGCACCAGCTGTTCCTTACGGTAGGCCATATTATCGCGCAGATAATCAAAACCAATTTCGTTGTTGGTGGCATAAGTAATATCGGCTGCATATGCCGGCTGCCGGTCGGGCGGCGCCATCCCAGCGGTGACGGCCGCACAGGTTAACCCTAACATATTGTACACAGGTGCCATCCAAGCGGCATCCCTCTGTGCCAGATAATCGTTAACTGTCACCATATGCACACCACCGCCGGTTAAGGCATTCAGGCTGGCCGCCAAGGTGGCCATCAGGGTTTTTCCTTCGCCGGTTTTCATTTCGGCAATTTTCCCCTGATGCAGCACCATGCCACCCATTAATTGCACATCGTAGGGGCGTAAACCTAAACTGCGGTGTGCTGCCTCACGCGTGAGGGCAAACGATTCCACCAGCAGATCATCCAGCGGCGTGCCCGCCTGATAGCGGGTTTTCAGGGCTGTGAATGCCGCTTGCAGCTGGTCATCGCTTAGCGCTTGAACTTGGGTTTCCTGCGCATTAATGGCTTTAACCAAAGGTTGTAATTTTTTCAGAAGCCGCTCGTTACGGTCGCCAAAAAACAAATTGATGGGATTTTTCATGTTTGGGACAATAAGACAAAATCAGACTTAGCGCAACGCTGCTTGTTTTTTGTTATCACGCCAAGCCGCAATCAGGGCTTCGCCACGGCCATTACGGCCCTGCTCACGCGCCAGAGATTGATAGTTACGCACAAAAGGCCACGGGTTAATTTTCTCATCATTTTTAATAACTTCAAAATGCACATGCGGCCCCGTACTCTGCCCGGTACTGCCCATCAGCCCCACCAACTGCCCCGCTTGTAATACATCGCCATTATCTACAGCTGCTTCCCCCATATGGGTGTAACGAGTAAGAAAACCATTGGCATGGCGAATATCTACTGTAACACCAAAACCAAAACGATACCCGGCGTATACCACCACACCATCAGCAGCGGCCACAATTGGCGCATCCCAGTCGGCTGCAATATCTAGCCCGTCATGCCATTGGCGCTTTTTAAGAATAGGGTGGTGCCGCCAGCCGTATGCAGAAGATACCCTTGCATGCGCATGAATAACCGGAAAAACCCGCGGCACACCCGCCATAGACGACTGCTGGCTTAGCATTAATGCCAAGCCTGTTTCCAAAGCGGTTTCGGTCCGGTCGGCCTCTTGGCGTAAAACAGTCACTTGTTCGACCAGTTCCGGAATACTTTCTAAAAAATCTGTCGCAGGGGGTGTAACACCGCCTTGGCCTGCCGGCAGGTTTTCGGCATCTAGCAGAACAGAAAATTCTGTGTCATCTGCAAGCTTGTCCGACAGCACATCAAACCGATCCAGCCTTGCTTGCAGCTGCCCCAGCTCCTTCGCAATCATGTTCACCTGACGCTCCCTCAGATTACGCTCCTCTTCCAGCTTGGCAATACGATCCAGATACTGAGCAGCCTGCTCATTACCCGCCATGCGCGCCAGTTCTGCGCGAAACTCGGCACCGGCCAGCACAACACCTAGCCAACCAAAAAACACCACAAAAAAAGCAAAACATGGCCAGAAAGCCCGAATACGAATACCCCGAACCGCTCCCGTCTCGGAAAAGGAAAAAGATGCGTAAAATTTATGTTCCCAAAGTTTACGAATAAACATTAGCATGCGTTACCGCCTGTGTTATTAAATAGTATCATTACACAAAGATGCTTTCATATGCAAATTCGTTTTATAACGCAAGCTATTTCTGTACGACTTTTTATGCACAAGGGCTTGCATTTATGGCACAAAAGCCGCAATAATACGCTACGCATGAATGATACAAATTTTTAAACCGATAATAAATAAAGGAAAAATACCATGTTAAATAAACAAAGTGTTGCTGGTTTTTTTGGTGGGGCTGCCGTTATGGGCATCCTGTGGGCTGTTGTACACCTGAATGGTGGCATTGCCACCCCATACACGGATGCTGAGGCAAAGTCGGCTTTTGCCGACACACCAGTAGCTGCCACCGTTAACGGCGAGCCTGTTTACGCAGGGGCAGTCTCGGCACAGTTGGCGAATATTCCGGCGCAACTCATTCAAAATCGGGAAGATGAAATCCGGAGCCAAATTCTGAATGAACTCATCGAACGGGAGCTTATTCGGCAAGCAGCCAAAGAGGCTGGCATTCAAAATACCGCGGGCTTCCAGCAGCAAATGCAGCAAACCCGCGAGCAACTGCTGACCAACACCCTGCTACAGCAAAAAGCGGCCGAGGCTGTAACCGACGAAGCCCTGATGGCGCGTTACGAAGCCGACAAGGCCGACTTGGCCTTCCCGGCTGTGAAGGCACGTCATATTCTGGTGCAGTCTGAAGAAGATGCTCAGGATCTGCTGAAGATTGCGACACCTCAAAACTTTGCCGAGCTGGCTGCTGAAAAATCGCAAGGGCCTAGTGCCCAAAACGGCGGCGATCTTGGTTACTTCCGGCGCGAGGCCATGGTACCGGCTTTTGCTGAAGTAGCGTTCAGCACACCAAAAGGCACCATCGCGGACGAACCTGTGCAAACCCAGTTTGGCTGGCATGTTATTTATGTAGAAGACAAACAGGATGCGTATGTGCCGCCTGTGCAGGTGGTGGCGAACACATTACGCAGTGCCATCAGCCAGCAAGCCATTCAGGATTATGTGGATAACCTGCGTACTGATGCCGAAATAAATATTATGGATGATAAAAATACGGCCAACAAAGACCAAGATGACACGAACACGGCAAATCAGTAGCCTTTTAGGCTGCCTTGTGCTGGGGGCTTGCGCTGCAACGCCCCCCGCATCAGCGCCTACCGAGCCGGCTACATCTGCTGACATGCCGGCAGCAGAAAAACAGGCAGAGCCCTTTAACGCTGCCAGCACGCAGCCAGATACTGAGCCAGAGCTGGCGCCACAAAACTTAAACCTTAAACATATTGTACATTTTGCTGCTACGCCTGCATGGGCGAGCATACTGCAAAACAGCCTGCGCCCCATGGTAACCATTGGTGCTGTGCAACATGCCCAGTTTAAGCTGAATGTTCAAGTACAGCACAGCCAAGCACCTACCGACAAAATCAGCCTGAGCGGCCTACTACAGCGGCACAAAGTGCAGCAAATAACCACGATAAATGCACGCCTAAGCAACCGCGCTGGCGACACCTTGTACGAGGATACTTTCACCTACGAACACGCGCCCATCACCACCATGGGCAGCAAGACACACCCCCATGCCCCCCTGCCGCCCCCTGCACAAGAAAAGTTTGCCCGCCAGATTGCGCAGGCATTGCGCCCCATAATACAGGCACAGCCATGGTCGCTGCCGGTTATCAGCCAACTGGATGCCGAGCATGTTATGATCAATGCTGGGCCAGAAACCGGCCTGTTCCCGGGGGCGCGCCTGCAAACTGTCCAGGAACCAGCAGCCGACCTCACGGTGGCCGTATTCGAAACAAATGCCCGCGGCGAACAGAATGCTGTCCTGCGGTTGGTCAAGGGTGCTCTGCCTGCCCCCGGCCGCGCCCTGACGCCTGCGCCGTAAAATATACTTTGCAAAATTGACTTTCCAAATATAATCATGTATACGGAAATGGCTTAAACAATGAAGGTTTAAAACATGGTAAGTAGCGCAAAAAAAAATACAAAATTTGTTCTTTACATGCGAAGTACAGACCAACCGCTTGGCCAAATATGCCATTACCATGATGGGGGGTGCTATTTCAGTGAAGGCGATATTAGAGACGCCGAGATGCTTGCTAGAGAATCTGGTCAAGGAACAATATTTGCTTATTTGGGTGAAAAAGATATTATTAATTGCGTTGACGACCGCGGCACATTTTGGCCAACTGAAATGCCACATTATATAGCACAAACCGTTGAAAGTTTTCGGGCTAAGCACCTAGAGCGGCCTGCCTCCACTGAACAATCGGCGGACCCGGATCCAGAGATCTAAACCCTAGGCTTGTCTATAACGCACTCGTAAAACCCCACCACCCGCTGGCACAACTGTGCCGGGGCAAAGGCGGTTAAATCGTACGCCATGCGCTGGCCTGCGCCCTGCTGAATATGCGCGGCCATAGCATTATGCAGGGCGGTAACATCCTGCACGGGCACTATAGTGGCTGATTGGTTGGCCAGCACATAATCAGCACCTGCTGTTTGCGTGGCTATGATGGGGCAGCCTGCCTGCATGGCCTCTAGTAATACCAAACCATATGTTTCTGTGTGCGATGGCGACACGAATAAATCAAATGCCCGATACAAACTGACATCTGTTGGCACTGCCCCACAAAAATGAATCCGTTTATCCTGCCCGTAATTTGCCTGCAAAGCCCGCCGTTCAGGGCCATCTCCCACCAGCACCAGATGGGCATCGGGTGTCGTTAATTGGCTAAAAGCCTCTAGTAAATCTGCCTGGCCTTTTGCTTTATGAAACCGCCCCACGGCCCCTATCACAAAGGCATCGGATGGTATATGCCATGCCAGACGCCAATCTTTCTTATCATCCGGCAGTTTTGGTGCCATCAGCGGAATCACGGCCGCTAAACCTGCATAATTTGTTAGCTCGGCCTGCTGCGCTGGATTAACACAAATCAAACCTGCTAGTGCCGCATAATCTTTGGGCTTATAGCCCACATGCAGCGTGGCCACCGCAGGACACGGCAAGGCCATCGTTCCCACCAAGCGGCTGGCTTTGCCCAAGTGGGTATGCACCACATCCGGCTGAAACTGCTTTATTTGTTTGTGCAAATGCCAACGCCGCCCCCAGCCGCCTAATTCAATCCAATCTAAATCTGGCGTCAACCAGTCGCGAATATCTGGCGATTGCTGTTGCCGCGCCATCACAACCTGCACCATATGCCCAGCTTGCACCTGTTGCCGCGCCAACATGGCCACCGCTGCCTCCGAACCACCTAAGCCTTGGGAAAAAATAGCATGCAGAATCCGCACGACTTGCGCTTAACCAGCTAATTCCGTTAACACACTAGCAAACCGACTAAGCAGGCCATCCAATGTTTTGGATAAAACCAAACCCGAAAAAGCGGATAGATGCTCCCGCCCCAGAAAACTTTCGTCTGCACCAATCAGCACCGTTTTGCCTAAGCCCATGGCATAGCCCATTTCAACGCGGGAGGCTTGATTAGAAAGCCCCTCACCTAACCAGAATACGCAAATATCGGCATGTTCTATAGCTAAGCGATCCCACTCAACCTGATGTGCATGTGATGTTGGATCCATATCTGGATCGGAAAAGCGATCGCGTCGGGGGTTAATAAACGTGATGTCAAACTTTTCAAACCGGTGAAAAAAATCCAGCCGCCAATCGCGCCCTTGGCAGTTTCCGCCCAAAAATACCACAGGTTTAGGGGTTTTCTTTTTTAGAACCTCGTCTGCCCGAATAAGTGTATAAGCCATATTTTGTGTGCCTTTTATGCCGCAGCCTTGATTTCAAAGTAAGGGGAAAAGTCTGTGGATAAATCTGGGCATAATTGTTCAGCTTGCGGCTGTGCTGTAAACTCGGCCGAGACCAACTCGAACAAACCACTCGCTTCAAGAATAGATATCTGTGCCTGTAAATCTGCTTTTTGTGCTGTATTTTGCATCGGTGTGTCCCTTGCTTTCTTTTCTGCTGCTATGGTTAAGGATTCAACATGAAGATGCAAGCAGAGATTATCCCCAGACACGAGAAAATGTGGTAAATAAGCAACTTAAAGCCGGCTGGCTGCAAACATTTTTTCCACAATGGCATTGACGAACGGCACATCGGTGCTGGCAACCAACACTTTACCCAGCACAACATATTCGGAAGTGAGCATACCGCACGTTTGGTCTGGCTGGCTGAACATCTCGCTGGCGGCCACCAGCAACAAGGCTTGCAAACTATGTTCCAACCGCTCAAACGTCCAGCGTTCACTTAAAAAACGCGCCACAAAAGCCTGCATACGCTCGGCATGCGCCAGATAATAATCGGTTAATCCCGTATATAAGGCAACATCCGCCCCACGCGCCTGTAGCAACGCATCGGAAAATAACAGATGCGCATCCGGCGCCAGCCGTTGGGCATATACCGCCTGAATAGCACACAGGCGTGCTTCCGTCCGCGGATCATCCGTTATAGGCGTTCTGGATGTCATATCATCATCGGGTAAAAGCTCAAGTGTTTTATCGGTCATGGTTGGCGTCTATTTAATACTATTCAGCAATGCTTGAAAGTCCGGCGGGCCTTCAAAATCATTGTAGACGGACGCATACCGGATATATCCGGTAAAATCAAGTTTTTTCAGGGCATTCAGCACGGCATCGCCAATATCTTTTGCCGCCACTTCTGTGCGGCCGTTCAGGGTGAGGTCGGCTTCAATATCCGCCACCACCTGCATAACCTGCGTTTGATCTACAGGGCGCTTCCGCAAGGCAATCAGCAAACTGCGCACCAGTTTATCCCGATCAAACAGCTCGCGCCGGCCATCCCGTTTTACCACCAGCAACTGCTGTACCTGAAATTTTTCAAATGTGGTAAACCGCCGTTCGCAGTTCATGCACACGCGTCGCCGCCGAATGGTGAATCCATCTTCAGATGGCCGGGAATCGCGCACCTGCGTATCCTCATGGTTGCAGAAAGGGCACCTCATGCCACCTGCCTGAGGGGCGGTAGGCCGCCTGCATAATCTGCGTACAATGGAAATTTTGCGCACATGGCCAGCACTTGTTGCCGAATATCTGCCGTTGTTGCTTCTACATCGCCATTTGTTGCTAATACTTCAAGCAAGCGGGCAATCATCTGGCCAATGCTTTTGAACTCAGTAGCGCCAAAGCCCCGTGTGGTCATGGCGGGGCTACCCAACCGCAGGCCACTGGGGTTCATGGGCTTGCGGGTATCGAACGGAATCATGTTACGGTTGAGGGTGATATGCGCGGCCTCGCACGCAGTTT
>CAZDNZ010000009.1:11643-16303 GCA_964506925.1 uncultured Pseudomonadales bacterium
CATCTATCATCAACAGATGATTATCTGTGCCGCCGGAAATAACCCGAATCCCTTCAGTCTGCAAGGTTTCTGCTAGGGTGCGGGCATTGGCCACAACTTGTTGGCAGTAGGTCTTAAAATTAGGCTGCAAGGCTTCCTGAAATGCAATGGCTTTGGCCGCAATCACATGCATCAGCGGGCCACCTTGCATACCGGGAAACAAGGAGCTGTTAATGGGTTTGGTATAATCTGGATTATTCCACAAAATAAGTCCACCCCGCGGCCCGCGCAAGGTTTTATGGGTGGTAGAGGTGACAAAATCGGCATACGGCAATGGGTTGGGATGCACACCCGCAGCGATCAGGCCGGCAATATGCGCCACATCTGCCAGCAGATAAGCGCCCACATCATCGGCAATTTGGCGCATTTTATCAAAATGAATAGTGCGGGAATAGGCACTGGCGCCAATGGTTATCAGTTTGGGTTTAATCTGTTTGGCCTGTTCAGCTAAGGCGTCGTAATCAATTTCCTCTTTGTCCTTGGTCACGCCATAAAAATGGGCATCGTACCAGCGGCCAGAAAAATTCACCGGGTGGCCATGGGTCAGGTGGCCGCCATCCGCAAGAGACATCCCTAAAATCCGGTCGCCCGGCTTGAGAAAAGCATTAAAAATAACATGGTTGGTCTGGCTCCCGGCATGAGGCTGCACATTCGCAAAAGCCGCACCAAACAGGCGGCAGGCACGCTCGATGGCCAAACTTTCGGCCACATCCACAAACTCACACCCCCCATAATACCGCTTACCGGGGTAGCCCTCGGCATATTTGTTGGTCATGACGCTGGCCTGCGCCGCCATCACGGCTGGCGAGGCAAAATTTTCGGATGGTATCAGCTCCAGCGTGGTTTGTTGGCGTTGCAACTCGTGCGCCATGGCTTCCGCCAGCACTGGATCTGTTTCTTGAATGGAGGCTAGATTCATAGAACACATTAATACACAACAGCCGCAAAAAAACAAGCCACCGATAAGAATCAGACTGCGCTGATCGTCTTAGGAAACATCAAGCCCAGCGCCTGCGCCCGTTCGCGAAAAATTTGTAAATCCGCCCAAGCATCCTTTTTAGCGGGGGGATTACGCAACAAATAAGCCGGATGATACAACGGCATGGCCGGAATCGGTGCTGCCAGCCCGGCGACAGTTAGTGGCTGGAACGTGCCACGCATTTTGGTAATGCCCGTGGTGGTTTGCAGCATCGCCTTGGCGGATGTGCCGCCCACCAGCAGCATCAGTTTGGGTTGAATCAGGGCAATATGCCGCTCGACGTACGGGCGGCAGGCGGCCAGCTCCTGCGGGGTGGGCGTCCGGTTCTCCGGTGGCCGCCAAAACAGCATGTTGGCAATGTACACACTGGTACGATCCAGCCCAATGGCCGCCAGCATTTTATCCAGCAGTTGGCCACTGCGCCCCACAAAGGGCTTGCCCTGTAAATCCTCCTCGCGGCCGGGGGCTTCGCCAATCAGCATAATATCGGCTGCCGGATTACCATCCGCAAACACCACATTGGTAGCCGTTTCCTGCAAAGCCCGACAAGCCTCTATATCCGCCAGTGCTGCCTGTAAAGCGGGCAGGGTCTGAATATGTTCCATACTTATAAACCTAGCAGCATCCGCCCGGGGTCTTCCAGCTGTTCCTTAATGTGCCGCAGAAACGTGACGGCCTCCTGCCCGTCAATCAACCGATGATCATACGTTAGCGCCACATACATAATGGGGCGAATTTTTATCTCGCCGTTCACCACATGTGGGCGATCCTGAATATTATGCATCCCTAAAATACCCACCTGCGGATAATTTAAAATCGGCATACTCAGCATACTACCAAACGTCCCCCCATTGGTAATGCTAAAAGTACCGCCGGTCATATCATCCGGCATCAGTTTGCCATCCCGCGCTTTTTGGCCATAGTCAGCAATGGCGGATTCTATCTCAGCAAAGTTCATCTGATTCGCGTGGCGCAGCACCGGCACGACCAACCCCCGGGGGGAGGCCACCGCAATACCGATATGAATATTCTGCTGATGCACAATCTCGTCGCCATCTATGCGCGCATTCAGCAGCGGCTGATCCTGCAATGCGTTGGCCACCGCCTTGGTAAAGAAGGACATAAAACCAAGTTTTACGCCATACTGCTGCTGAAAACTATCTTTATGGGCGGCACGCAGCTGTTTTACTTCGTGTAAATCAATTTCGTTATAGGTGGTAAGCATGGCTGCCGTGTTTTGGGCAGTTTTGAGGCGACTAGCAATGGTTTGGCGCATCCGGCTCATGGGTTCGCGCGTTTCGGTGGCCTGCGTACCTTGCGGCGCCGAAGCAACCGCTGCCACAGCAGCACCCTCTGCTGCCCGGCTTGTTTCCTCTGTTTTGCCGTCTGTTTTCTCTGTCACACCCGCCAGATGTTTCAGCACATCTTCCTTCAGCACACGGCCATCTTTGCCGGTACCCGCAACATGCTGGGCGTTAATATCGTGTTCACGCATCAGCTTGGCTGCCGCTGGCATGGCCGCCGGCGTTTCTGTTAATTTTTCACTTGAAGATTCATCTGTAAACTTTTGTTCTGATGCGTTTTCTGGCTCTGCTTTAGGTTCTGGATCTGATGCTGATTTTTTGGCAGATGCCGCCGGCGCAGCAGCATTATCGTCCAGCACGGCCATAATATCGTCCGGGCTGACGGTGGCGCCAACTTCTGCTTTAATTTCCGTAAGTTTACCTGCTACCGGCGCTGTGACTTCCAAATTAACCTTATCCGTTTCTAATTCGGCCACAATCTCATCCGCGGCCACATAATCGCCACTATTTTTCATCCACTTGGCCACGGTGGCTTCGGCGATGGATTCCCCCATGGCAGGGGCTTTAATTTCTACAGACATCTCTTTTTTCCTTTATTCTTCATATGCTTCTTTTATCAACGCTTCCTGCTCCTGCTTGTGTTGGCTGGCTGCCCCTGCCGCCGGGCTGGCACTAACCGGCCGACTAATACACCGCACCTGATGCCCCGTTTTGCGCCATAAATGATCTAGCAGAAATGTCCAAGCCCCCATATTGCGGGGTTCTTCCTGCACCCAGCGGATATCATCCGTGGGGTAACGCTTGAGTATAGCCTCAACTTCTTCTTTGGGTAGCGGGTATAGCTGCTCCAGCCGGATAATCGCCACATCCTTACGGTGCTGTGCCTGCCGCGCCTGTACTAAATCGTAGTAAACTTTACCACTGCACAACAATACCCTGCTCACATCTTTTGGCTGCACTTCAGGGTCGTCTATCACGGGTTGCAGGCCAGCATCGGTTAAATCGGCCACGGGGCTAACAGCATCCGGGTGCCGCAAAAGGGATTTTGGCGTCATCACCACCAGCGGTTTACGCGTGGTATCCAGCATCTGGCGCCGTAACAAGTGAAATATCTGGGCTGGTGTGGTGGGCACACATACCCGCCAGTTTTGGTTGCCACAGAGTTGTAAAAACCGCTCAAGCCTCGCGCTGGAATGCTCGGGCCCCTGCCCCTCGTATCCGTGGGGTAGCAGCAGCGTCAGGCCGCTTAGGCGCTGCCATTTTACTTCCGTGCAAGAAATAAACTGATCCATCATAATCTGAGCGCCGTTAGCAAAATCGCCAAATTGGGCTTCCCACACCGTTAAGGTATTGGGGTCGGCCAACGAATACCCAAACTCAAACCCCAGTACCGCTAATTCAGAAAGGCTGGAATTATATACGTCCAGCGTGGCTTTTTTCTCTGCTGCAGCCTGAATCGGTATCAGCGGCTGCCCCTTGGCATAATCCACCATCACCAGATGCCGGTGGCTGAACGTACCACGCTGCACATCTTGGCCACTCAGGCGCACATTATAGCCTTCCTGCAACAAAGTTGCGTAAGCGGCTACCTCGGCTGCGCCCCAGTTTAACGGAGCTTCACCGCGTAGCATGTCTGCACGTTGTCCCTGTAGTTTATCAATTTTAGGATGTGGTTTAAAATCGGTTGGATATGCCGTCAGCAGGTCGGCCACCTTATGCAGGCGAGATGCTGCCACCTGCGTTTCAGGTGTTTGCTTCGCTTCACGGACAAAACCAGACCAGGCTTTTTGAAAAATATCTGGCGTGACGGTCACTCCTTTCTGTGCCGCTTTGTAGGCAGCTTCTAGCTGGCCTTGGATAGATTTTTCAATAGCATCTACATCAACAGCCCCAGCCTCTGCCAGTTGTTGTTTATACAGCTTATCCACCGAGGGATGCGCCGCAATTTTTTGGTACATAACAGGCTGCGTAAAGGATGGATCGTCTCCTTCATTATGGCCATGCTTACGGTAACAAACCAGATCAATCACCACATCCCGCCCAAATTTCTGCCGGTAATCAAAGGCCATTTCCATGGCAAAAACACAGGCTTCCGGATCATCGCCATTCACATGAAAGATCGGGCATTTCAGCATCCGCGCTACATCGGTACAGTACTCACCCGAAAACGTCTCGGCTGGGTGTGCGGTAAAGCCAATCTGGTTGTTAATTACAACATGTACGGTACCCCCTACCCGATACCCAGCCAGCTGCGCCAGATTCAAAGTTTCAGGCACAACGCCCTGCCCGGCAAATGCGGCATCACCATGAATCAGCAGCGGCAACACCCGCTGGCAGC
>CAZDNZ010000010.1:0-15584 GCA_964506925.1 uncultured Pseudomonadales bacterium
ATTATCCCGCCGGATGGGGGAGAACATCTGGGGTCGCGATAAGGACCCTGTGATTAAACGCGCCACCGGCCCCGGGCAACACGGCGCCCGCCGCAAAAAACTGACCGACTATGGTATTCAACTGCGTGAAAAGCAGAAAATGAAAGGCTACTACGGCAGTATTGGCGAAAAACAGTTCCGTAAAATTTTTGCTGAAGCTGCCCGCCGCAAGGGCGACACCTCGGAAAACCTCGTGGGTTTGCTGGAAGCACGCCTAGATACGCTGGTTTATCGGTTTAACTTTGTGCCCACCGTGTTTGCCGCGCGGCAGCTGGTAAACCACAAGCACGTTATGGTGAACGATAAAGTGGTGAATATCCCCTCCTACCGGTGCAAGCCCGGCGATAAAATTACGCTGCGCGAAAAAGCCAAAGGGATGGCCTTAACCATTCAAGCGCTGGAAACCATGGAACGTGAAGTCCCCGAATACTTGCGTCTAGACCCCAAAGCGGCAACCGGTGAGTTTATCCGCGAACCTGTGCTGGATGATGTGCCCTACCCCGTACAAATGCAGCCCAGTATGGTGGTTGAGTTCTACAGCCGTTAAAATTGATTTTTGAAACGGTAAGCATTAGCGTGTGTAAATGTATAAGCCTTGACGCTTATAACTCTGGCCACCTTGATGTAGGTGATGGTCACTCTATTTATTACGAAGAATCTGGTAACCCAGAGGGAAAGCCTGTTGTGTTGTGTCATGGTGGCCCTGGAAGCCCCAGTAAGCCAAGACATAAGAACTCTTTTGACCCTAAGCATTTCCGTATCATTCTTTTCGATCAACGTGGATGCGGCAAAAGTACTGCGACAGATAAATTTCTTGCAAATACTACAGCTCACCTCGTAGAAGATATGGAAAGGCTTAGAAAACACCTCGGCGTTACAACATGGCAAGTTGTTGGAGGAAGTTGGGGAAGTACACTCGCCCTTTGTTACACGATAGCTTACCCAGAGAGTGTTGATAAACTGGTCGTTTGGGGGATATTATTAGGTGACAAATGGATGATTGATTGGCAGAGCTCCTCAGGGCTTGGGCTTTTTTTTCCGGATGTGTGCGCAAAACTTTATGAAGGCTCAGTAGTACCAAATGTGGCAGAACGCGCCAAGCTTTTAGATGGTACACTTGATGATCAAATAAATGCTGCTTTATTTAATACTTTTGTTCGTGCTGGTATGACATTCCCAACAGATGATGAGATATGCGGATTTGAAAACAAGCCAGAAGAAGTTGACTGGGCCAGTGAAATCGCCTATGCAAAAATGTTGTCCCACTATGAAAAAAATCGATTTTTTCTGGAAGAGGATTTCATTCTCAGTAATATGAAAAAAATATCAAACGTTACAGGCCATATTATACATGGAAGATATGATATGTGTTGTCCAGTTAAAGCAGCTTTTGAATTGCATAAAGCTTGGCCAAATGCAACCTTAACCATTGTAGAGGCTGCCGCCCACAGGACGCAACCAAACCTGGAAAAGGCGATCATAAAAGCTATACATAATTAGTACTTTAGTTTAAAGCTAGAGCAATCCCTGCTCCTGCATGAATTCCATATAGCGCATTTTGTCGTTGTAGAGTTCACGCTCATAAATAATATCCCCTATGCGTTCCTGTTCGGAATTATATGCGCTTTCAAAATCTTCTAGTAAATCGAATGTTTGGGCAATCTGTTGCAAATGATTTGCTTCGGGTACCGCAATGAGCGGCTCTATCCCCTGCTGCGCCATAGCAATATTGATTTGTGCTGCTAAATCTGGAAATGACCGGAGTTTTTCTCTGTAATTATCAACTAATGTTGCCAGCGCACGCTTTTGTCGCAGTAGCCCCAAGGCATGGGTCAGCCGCATAAATTGGGTCTGAATCTCGGCATCTTCAAAGCCAGCATGTTCATTGGTATCAAAAATGCGCACCAGAATACGGGTCACGGTGACATAATCCTCTTGCTGCCAAGCAATATTGGCTAGCAAATGCTGGGCACGATCGTCCAGCCAGTTTTCAAGAAGCTGTCGCGCCTGATAGAATTCGCCCTGTTCTTTTAAAATCTGGGCTTTTTCCATAGCATAGTCGCGGGCAATATCTTCTGGCACCGCTGAACGGGGTGCCCACTCCTCCAAGGCGGCGGAGGCCTGTGTTATCAGATTTTGTTTACGGTACATGCCCGCCAAGGCTATACCGAGCCGAGCTTTTTCTGCATCATCTTCAATCCGGAAATTAAGTTGGCGTTCCATTAAACGGGCTGCGCGTTGAAAAAGAGTCAGGTTTTCTAATAAGTTTGCCATATCAACAATCACACGGTCACCACGCTTATCAGCAGGTGTAAGTTCTCGGTAATCATAATAGCTGCCCAGCATAGCCAACCTATCAAGCTTCAACCGGTTTTCCGGCTCAAAAATATCTAGGAACGTATTACGCATAATGCTTAACACACGATCATTTTCTTCAGCTTCCGGAAAAACCACGGCAAACGTTTTGTAACGATTTAACGCATTACGATAGTCTTTTTCCGAGCGATAGGCATCACCTAAGGCCAGCAGCATTTGGCCCTCTAACCCATCGCCACGCCATTCAAAACGCAGTTGTTCCATTAAGCGCAAATATTGCGGTATACCGAGTTCAGCTGTCCGGAGTAAATCCTGTAAGAATAGAAACTTAGCCTCTACAGCAATCGGCGCTGGCGCCTCAGCCGCCAAACGCGAAAGTAATCGCCGCCCCTCCACCACACGGCCTTGCGCCAGCTGTGCTTGTGCAAGTAAAAACTGTCCTGCAAAGGGTAATTTATCACCATTCAGTTCTTTTAAAGCTGCCAGCCTTTCTGCCAATAGACTATATTTCTTTAACGCGAATAGCGCCTGCACTTCATAAAGGCGAATACGCAACTGCACATACAACGGGTACAACGCCGTAACGGCCATGTTATCTGCCATATCGGCATAGCCAGCGGCAAAATTTTGCTGCTGAATCGCGGCTATACCCGCCCACATGGCTACATGATCGGTTAAATCTTCTGGTGTGGTGGGCAAAACAGCTTGCGCCGCCATGGGCTGTTCATTTAACAGATAGGCCACAGCTAACATTAAGCGCGCCCGTGTATCTGCCGGGGGGCGACCATCCGGGGTCAGCGTTTTAAGAATACCAATGGCATCAAGAGGCCGCTGATAGGCAATATATAGCCGCACCAGATTCAATTTTTTGTCTAAATAATCGTCACTATCTGGTGCGGTGGCTAGTAGGGCTGCTTGCACTTTATGCAGCGCAATATGGAAAGGAGTTTCCTCGTCTATCTGAGGATGCAAGCGCGAAATAGGCAGCAGTAACATGGCCGAACGCGAGATGGCTGGCCGTGGTTCCTGCGCTGATGCCGCTTCTGGCTGGCGTTTCTCTGGTGGCAGCGTGGTAGGAATTTCTGCCGTGGCGGTTTGGGTTTGCAGCAACCCCTCCTCCAGCAGCCCCAAAGCAGCAGCAAACTGCCGACGCCGTTGTGTTAGGGCAGTATCTTCAGATGAAGCCAACTGTGCTTGGCTGGGTAATGTTATGCTCACCACCGTTCCGGGCTGATAAACCTCTGTGACCGCTGATGAAGATTCAGCTGTCGGCGACAAGGAGGGCGCGCCAGCCACTACAGGTGTGGCTTCTGTAGAGGATACCACAGCAGATGAAATAGAAGATGCCATAGCGGTTTCCACGGGCCATACCAGCCCATAACCGCTTGCTGCTATGTTTTTTTGCTGGCGAATTGGGGCTGACGCCACCTGTTGATCCAGCGGCAAAATCTGATAACGCTGCCCTGTGTTATCCGATACAGCGAGACGATCTGTTGGCTGCCAACGCTGATTTATACCCACCCACTGATCGGCTAATACCATAAATGGCTGCTGTTTTGCGGCAGGCCAGTTTACTGCCACCGGGCGCCGCGCCTGTATTTTTACGCCCTGCCCGCCACGCACCTCCAATGGTGTTATGCCCTGAATGCCAAGGCGTTGCCAGTCTTCTGCTGGCGGCAAACTTAAGGTAGTGTCCCGTACAACCACCCAAACACTATCAGACGTGGGCGACCAAATAGCTGCCTGCGTGGTCTCTAGCATCAGTTTATCCGCCTCGATACGCAGTTCTGCCGCCTGCGCCAAAGAGATACTCAAGAATACTCCTGCCAGACAATACCCAACGGGCTGACCAATTTTATGGTAGAGAAAGCGCAACTTTTTGAGCATCTGTCCTAAATATCTCCCCGGTCGTCAAAAATAAGAATCTCAACCCGCCGCGCCCGTTGCAACCGCTCTTCAGGAGGAAGTAGCGTACTGAGTTCATCAAAGTGGCTCGCACCAAACGATACCGCGGGGATGCGCGGGCTGAGGCCACGCTCATGGAAAAGTGCCGTTACCTGCGTGGCACGCTCCATAGCCTCTAACCAGGGGGTTTTATCATTATGGCCGGGTAATGGCTGGGGCGCAGCATGGCCAATAACCTGAATCCGGTTATCCAGATGGCGTAGTTTATCTGCCAGTTTCATTATAGCCAGCCGGCCTTCTCGCTGTAATTTTGTTGCATTCGGCATAAATATATCCTGCCCGGCAAAGGTTAATTTAAGTGTGCCAAAGTTTTCGTCATAAGCCAGCTGCATATTTTTGAGGGTGGGATTTTCCATAAATTCGCTGCGCAAGACACCTTCCAGATATGGCAGACTATCGGCAGGCAAGTTCGGCAGCGACTCTGCCGTTTGAAACTGATCGGGCCGCACAATAACCACGGCCTCTTGCTCGGCAAACACACCTGTTAATGCCCCCCTGAGGGTATCCCACTGGGATTGATCCACTTGTTTCATAGAATAAAGCAACACAAAAAATGTAATCAGCAAACTGACTAAATCTGCAAATGTGAGCAGCCAGCCTTGGCTAGGGGGTTCGGGTTTGGGCGGCGCGTCGTTTGTCATCGCTTTAATCTTATTTTGTTACATTTTTTGCAGCAGCATCTTCTTCTGCACCCCGCTGTAATGCCTGTGAGGCTTCAAGCGGCGTCATCTGCCCGGTTGGATATAAATTAAACGTCAGAAAAATCCGGTTTGGCCCTTTGGCCGCCGCTGCATGAATGGCTTTTGTTGGTACACCTTCTTCCACCAGAGCGCGCGTAAACATAATGGCACGCTCGCCTGCCATATGCATTTGGGCAGTAGCAGAACCACCTTGCATGTGGCGAACCAGTACCTGGGAAACAATGGCAACCCCTTCCTGCCCTGCAATGAGGTGGGCGGCTAAATCTTCAAAAAACAAAATCATTTCTGGATATAGCTGGGCTGAATTTGGGGCGAAAAATCGGTTGGGATCCATCCGCACAACCATCCGCTTTTCATTTTTTTCGATGGTCATATCACTTCCCTGCAAGTAAGACATAAATACCGCCTCAAGCTCTGCCATGGCGGTTTCATATTTGGGAATAGCCGTAATATTTGTGGCATCCGAGCCCATATTACGACCCGGATCACGAAAATCGAAGCCTTCCATAACACTATCCACCACAATATCTCGTTTTGCGCTACTATCTTCCGATATAACATTCATAAGAATAAAAAACGCCAATAATATCAGGTATAAACCCAACATAAGCGTGATAGTACCGCCTTCGTTTGCGGATTCTGGCTGAGGGATATCGTCCTGCGCGTTTGTCATGGTTGGGGTTTTTATATATCCTTATTTTTTGTTATTTTAAGCCTTTAGGCATTTTAAGAGAAATGGATATCTCTAACTGAGGTATTGGGTGTGCCTAAAGCGTGACAAAAATAGCCGATTCTTGGTATTTCGCCACAAAGATAAACGGCTATTTTATAAAATAATGGCACACTCCTCGGCAAAAATAAGGTAAAAAATATGTTTTCTGCATGATTATGTCCTTTAATTTTTGCACGCATCACAGATAAAAGCTAACATAATTCCATGAGTAAAGAACAAGAAAAAACCGAAGAAGAATTACTGGCCGAATGGGAGAATATGGCCGGTGATAATGCGGAAAATGACGCCGCAGACGTTGATGCTGTGGGACCTGCTGGCGCGACCGCGGCAGATGCCCCAGACACATCGCAATCCCCACCAGCTGAGGAGGCCGCCCCGCAACCAACAGAATCCGCAAAACCTGCCAAGCCCGAACGTTTGCTGGATCAATCAGAAATTGACTCCCTGCTAGGGGTGGATGAAGACACAGAAGATAGCCAAACTGGCCTAAAAGCCTTGCTGGATCAAAGCGTGGTTAACTACGAAAAGTTACCCATGTTGGAGGTTATCTACGATAAATTCGAGCGTTATCTTTCAACTTCATTACGCCACTTTACCGCCGATAATGTGGATGTTGCTATTGTGAACATGACCTCTGTTCGTTACGGCGAGTATCTCAATTCCATTCCCCTGCCAGCCGGATTGGTTGTGGTAAATGCGGTGGGGCTGGAAGACTATATTCTGATGGTTTACGAAAGCCAGCTTATTTATGCCGTGGTCGATGTGCTGCTGGGGGGGCGGCGCGCTAATCCGGTACGCGTTGAGGGGCGTAACTTTACAAATATAGAGCGTCATATTATTGAAAACCTGACAGAAATTGTGCTGGATGACCTTTCTGAGGCGTTTGCCCCCATTGCACCCATTCAGTTTAAGTCGGAGCGTATGGAAGTTAACCCGCGCTTTGCGGTTATTTCGCAAGAGAATAATATCAGTATTCTGGTTTCGGTCAGGTGTAACTTGGAAGGCCGTGAGGGGCTTTTGCATTTCTGCCTGCCTTATGCAACACTTGAGCCTATTCGGGAGCAGTTGCTACAGCAATTTATGGGCGAAAAATTTGGGCAAGACAACATCTGGGAAAATCACTTGTCGCAGGAGTTATATCATACCCATGTCTCTCTGGCCGCTGTTATGGACGAGCGGGTGTTTTCTCTATCGGAAGTTCTCAAGTGGAGCGTGGGGGATACCGTCGTTTTTGATGCCCGCCCCGACAGCCAAGTGCGCCTAGAATGCGCTGGTGTCACCAAACTTCTTGGCACAATGGGCCGAGCACAAGACCAAAAAGCCATTAAAATTACGCATAATATTGCGGATGTTAATAACGCGGAACAAGGTTACTGAACACCATGTATATAAACGAGATTTTGATGTTGATTACCATTATTCTGCTCGCCATCGTGGGGGGATTTGTGCTTTGGCTCCATATGCGTTTGGAAAAACTGCTCATCACGCAGGAATTGCCCGGTTTGGGGCAGGATTTACTGCAGGCCATGATGCAAGCCAAAAAAGCCCTCGTAGATTTACGCGAAGAACTGGCAACCATAGAGCCAGATGTTAATAAATCAATACGTAACGGCCGTAAGGTATTACAAGATTTGGCCTTTTTTTGTGATCATGGCGAAAAACTCCTCGATCGGATGGAGGCGGGTTTTCATACGGCAAAACAGCAAGAAACGCAGGCTCAGGCTGGTATTGAACAAGAAATGCAGCAGCGCACAAAACCAACGCAAATGCAGACACCCTCCCCCACCCCACAAAACCCTCATGTTTCCTCCCAAGATCGGGCGGAGGATATTCTGCGCGCTAAACTGGAGCGTCAGGTGTGATAAGAATCTGGCTATTTATTCCCTGGCTTGCCAGTATTCTGGCTTTAGCGCACCCTATCATGGCGCAAGATACCGACCTGATCGAGGCACGGGCGTACTCTGCCGCTGAAGTGCAGTTATTACAAGAACTTGATCAAAAGAGAGTTGAACTTGAACGCCGGGCGCAGGCTTTGGCGCTGCGAGAGCAATTGCTCAATCTGGCAGAAGAGCGCCTTGCTGCGCGTTTGCAGGATATGCGCGACCTGAAAGATGAGCTGAGCACCATGCTGGGGGATCTTTCGGAAATGAAGAAAGAAGAACTGGCACAACTGGCACAAATTTATGGCAATATGAAGCCAAACGAAGCGGCCGGTATTTTAAACAGGCTGGATAACTCGATTGTCTATGATGTACTGAAGCGGATGCAAGCCAAAAAATCGGCTAAGATTATGGCGGCGATGGATGGGAATAAAGCTCGTTTTATCTCGGAACTTATGGCACAGGAACAACAGCTACCGGCTTTCCTCAGGCAGCAAAAGGATGAGAATTAACGCCTTAAGATGCGTACTAACAATAAAAAAAACCAGCCAAGTGGCTGGTTTTTTAAAATTATGAAGAATGGCCTTATTTCTTTTTACCTTCTTTCATGGAAATGTACTCGTTAGCATAACGCACACCTTTCCCTTTGAAAGGCTCAGGCGGCCGCTTCTTACGTACATTGGCCGCAAATTCACCTACAATCTGTTTATCCGTACCGCTTACCATAATATCTGTGTTTTCGGTTACCGTAGCGGTCACGCCAGCAGGTAAATCCATTTCTACTGGATGGCTATAGCCAAGGCTAAGAACCAATTTATTACCCTGCATCTGTGCCCGATACCCCACGCCCTTCAGCTTGAGGGGGATATGAAAACCTTCAGAAACACCTTGCACCATGTTGGCCACATTCGCCCGTGCAGTACCCCAAATAGCGCTGTAACGCTTGTGTTCCTTGACGGGGGTTACTTTAACGATATTATCTTCATTAACGGCTGTAATATCTGCTGGCAGCTGACCCATCAGCTCCCCTTTGGGGCCTTTAACCTTAACATCACGACCTGCAAAGGTTACTTCAACCCCTTGAGGTAATCTGATCCAGGTTTTTCCAATTCGTGACATTTTGTGCCTCCTAGAATATCTGGGCGAGAACTTCGCCACCAATGTTGCGTTTACGGGCTTCTTGATCTGTCATCACCCCTTGCGATGTCGAGACAATGGTAATCCCCAAACCATTCCGCACCATAGGAATACTGTGGCTACCACTGTACTGGCGCAGCCCAGGGCGCGAAACACGCTGAATTTCTTCAATCACGGGGCGTCCTTGGTAGTATTTTAAGGTTGCTACCAGAATAGGATGCCCGCTGGTTTCATCTGTGCTTTCGGCGACATTCTGCAGGTAACCTTCACGCACCATCACTTCCATCATATGCATTTTCAGCTTAGATGCCGGCATCGTCACCGTTTTGTGCCCGGCCATCTGCGCATTGCGGATGCGGGTTAACATATCTGAAATTGTGTCATTCATTGTCATAATTCTGTTTCCTTTTACCAGCTTGCCTTTTTCACACCGGGCAGACGTCCTTCATTGGCCATCGTCCGCAGAGCAATCCGGCTGATGCCAAAATCACGGAAGTAGCCGTGAGGGCGCCCCGTAAAACTACAGCGATTCCGCTGGCGGATGCGGGCACCATCCCGTGGCAGTTTGTTTAGTTTATCCCGGGCTTCAATTTTTTCCGCATATGTTGCAGAATCGCTTATTAGCACAGCTTTCAAGGCTTCGCGCTTAGCAGCATCACGATTACATATTTGTTTACGCTTCTTCTCCCGGTTTAGCATACATACTTTAGCCACAGTTCAATCCCCTATTCTATTCGTTTTCTGAAAGGCATACCAAGGCCGCTTAGCAGCGCCTTTGCTTCATCGTTTGTTTTAGCCGAGGTGCAAATGATTATATCCATACCCCGGATTTTGTCGGTTTTGTCAAAATCTACTTCTGGGAAAATAATCTGCTCTTTAATACCCAGGGCGTAATTTCCATGGCCATCAAACGATTTCACAGAAACCCCTTCAAAGTCACGCACACGCGGCAAGGCCACGGTAATCAAGCGATCCAGAAACTCGTACATGCGATCACCGCGCAGGGTGACTTTACAACCAATAGGCATACCTTCACGCACCTTAAAACCAGCAATAGATTTACGTGCACGGGTTACAACAGGGGCTTGGCCTGTAATCCGCCGCATATCTTCCACGGCATGTTCAACCGCCTTACGGTCCGTCACGGCTTCGCCGACTCCCATGTTGAGCACAACTTTTTCTACTTTTGGCAGTTGCATCACGTTTTTGTAATTAAATTGCTCTTGCAGGCTTGGTTTTACCGTTGCCTGATAGAGCTCTCTAAAACGTGGCGTATATTTTTCCTGTGCCATGTTACTTCGCTTTCTTTACAGTATCTATGGTCATGCCTGAACGCTTGGCAAAGCGCACTTTCTGACCATTTTCATCAAATTTATAACCAACACGGGTCGGTTTTCCGTCTTTCGGGTCGGCCAGCATCACGTTGGAAACGGCAATGGGCATTTCTTTCATCATGATACCCGGGTCACGTTGCAGGCGAAAAGCCTCGCGCTGGGATACATGTTTTTTCACCATATTGATATTGGAAACAATCACTTTACCTGTTTTGGTTACAACACGACTAATGGTGCCGGTTTTACCAGCATCTTTACCCGTGGTTACCACCACAGTGTCCCCTTTTTTCAATTTTGTAGCTAGTTGTGTCATTCCATATCTCCTAGATAACTTCACCTGCCAGTGAAACAATTCTCATAAACTTGGCGCGCAGTTCGCGGGTCACCGGGCCAAAAATACGTGTGCCTACCGGCTGCATTTTGTTGTTAATTAACACAGCCGCATTATTATCAAACCGAATGGCCGTGCCATCGGCTCTTTTCAGGGCTTGACTGGTTCTGACCACTACCGCACGCACCACATCACCTTTTTTGACCCGACCTTTCGCCGGGGGTAGAGCATCTTTGACACTACACACAATAATGTCGCCCACACGGGCATAACGCCGCTTGGAACCACCCAGCACCTTAATGCACATCACCTCTTTTGCGCCAGAGTTATCGGCGACTTTCAGGCGGGATTCTGTCTGAATCATGGTTTTATTCCTTTACTTCGGTCGTTGTATCATTCTGAGGTGGCAGCACCATAAAACGCTTCAGCTTGGATACAGGCGGACACTCAATAATCCGCACATTTTGGCCAATTTGGCAGACACCTTCTGGATCGTGGGCGTGATATTTTTTGCTGGTACGAATTGTTTTAGCATACAGTGGGTGCTTCATAGCGCGCTCAACCCGTACGACAGCCGTTTTGGCCGACTTGGTGCTGACAACTTTTCCCTGTAAAATTCTGCGTGGCATAAGTTAGTTTCCTTGTTTCTCTTGGCTTTTCAGGGTACTGAGTACGGTTTTCAGGCGGGCAATATCTTTGCGTAAAGCGCGTACCCGATTTGGGTTTTCCAGCTGACCACCGGCCTGCTGAAAACGCAGATTCATTTGCTCACGCCGGAGCTCCAGCAGTTTCAGCTGCGCCTTTGCGGCGTCTAGCTTCTGGAAATCAGAAATTGGTGTGCCTAAGGTCATGTGTTTACCCTATGTGTCTGGTTACAAATTTACATTTTACCGGCAGTTTCATGGCAGCAAGGCGAAATGCCTCCCGTGCCATTTCTTCCGGAACGCCGCCCATTTCGTACATGATACGACCCGGCTTAACTTTGGCCACCCAAAACTCAGGTGAACCTTTACCTTTACCCATCCGTACCTCAGCTGGTTTGCTGGATACAGGTGTATCAGGAAAAATACGAATCCAAACGCGCCCTTGCCGACCCGTGTAGCGGGTCATTGCACGCCGTGCCGATTCAATTTGACGGGCGGTAATCCGTTCTGGTTCCAACGTTTTTAGGCCAAATTCACCAAAGCTAACTTCCGTCCCGGCGGAAGCTGCGCCATGGATACGCCCTTTGTGGGCTTTCCGGAATTTGGTTTTCTTTGGCTGCATCATAATGTAGGTTCCTCGTTTTCCTTTTACAAGCTCTGGTTAAATCTTAAGCTGTGCCTTCGGGCTGGTTACGTTCAACGGCGTATTTTTCACCCCTGTTCACCCAAACCTTAACGCCAATAATACCGTAAGTTGTCCGCGCTTCGGCTGTGGCGTATTCAATATCTGCCCGCATGGTGTGCAAGGGCAAAGCCCCTTCAATATACCATTCAGTCCGGGCAATTTCGGCACCGCCTAAACGACCAGCCAAGCATAGACGGACACCTTCGGCACCGGCACCCATCGCTGTTTGCACCGCGCGTTTCATAGCCCGACGATATGCCACCCGCCGCTCTAGCTGGCCAGCAACATTATCGGCAATCAGTTGCGCATTCAGATCGGGTTTGCGAATTTCAACAATGTTCAACACAACCTCATCGCGGCTCAGGCGCTGAAGTTCTTTACGCAAAACTTCAATTTCAGAACCTTTTTTCCCGATAATCACACCCGGCCGCGCTGTATGAATAAACACACGCACTTTTTTAGGTGGGCGTTCGATATCTATGTGTGAAATAGAAGCACTTTTCAGGCGTTTGTGGAGAAATTTGCGAATATCGTCATCTTCCTTCAACAGGCGTGGATATTCTTTGCCAGCAAACCACATGGACTGCCAATTTTTGTTAATACCGAGGCGTAAACCTATCGGGTTGACTTTCTGACCCATACCCTATGCCTTTTTCTCTTGTGTTTCAGTTTTTTCTGCCACCACAATGGTCATGTTGACCCGTGGTTTCAAAATGCGCCCTACCCGTCCACGTGCGCGGGGACGAAAACGTTTTAGCACCATATTTTTACCCGTCCAGGCTTCTTTAACCACAAGCTTATCCGGGTTGAGCTGGTGATTATTCTCGGCATTCGCAATGGCAGACAACAAAGTTTTACGCACATCTATCGCCAACCGTTTGCGGCTGAATTGCAAATCGGCCAGAGCTTGCTCTACCGTTTTGCCACGGATAGTTGCCAGCACGAGGTCGGTCTTTTGCTGGCTACCTTTCACACCGTTCAGAACGGCACGACAGGCGTTCTCTGGCAGGCTGCGCGTTGCTTTCTGTTTGCTCATTTTACTATACCATTCATCAATTTATATTAACGTTTTACAGCATTACTTGCACCATGCCCCGTAAAAGTGCGGGTTGGCGAAAACTCGCCAAGTTTGTGGCCAATCATGTCGTCTGTTACCAATACTGGCACAAATTTTTTACCATTATGAACAGCAAACGTGTAACCAACAAATTCAGGCATAATGGTACTGCGGCGCGACCATGTTTTAACCACCTGCTTTTTGCTGCCGTTTAACATGGTTTCCACCTTTTTCATCAGGTGGTGATCCACAAATGGGCCTTTTTTAATACTGCGTGGCACGTTTCCGTTCCTCTCTTGCATTCAGTTTATATTTTATGTCAGTCGGCTGTGATTAGCTTTTTTCCAGCCTTCTGTCAAGTTTTATCCTGTATTCAGTCGCCTTTATTTCCGTCGCTTGGTCTGATGCCGTGTCCGGATAATCAGTTTGTTCGATGGTTTCTTCGGCGCCCGGGTCTTACGGCCTCGGGTAATTTTACCCCATGGCGTAACAGGGTGACGGCCACCAGATGTACGGCCTTCCCCACCACCCATTGGGTGATCCACCGGGTTCATAACCACACCACGCACCTTAGGACGACGCCCCTTCCAGCGGTTACGCCCTGCTTTACCCGTATTGGTATTGGCATGATCCGAATTAGAAACCACGCCGACCGTTGCCATGCAGCTTTCGTGCACAGAACGCTGCTCGCCAGAGGCCAAACGCAGCTGGGTTAAGGCACCATCACGCCCAATAATTTGCACAGATGCCCCAGCAGATCTGGCCATTTGAGCCCCTTTACCCGCCTTCATTTCCACATTGTGCACCACCGTACCCACTGGAATGTTTTTGAGGGGTAGGGCGTTACCTGGTTTAATGTCAGCATCCGGCCCAGCGGAAATTTTATCCCCCGGTTGTAATTTTTGTGGCGCAATAATGTATGCTTTTTCACCATCTGTGTATTCAATTAAGGCAATAAAGGCTGTTCGGTTAGGATCGTACTCCAAACGCTCAACGGTGGCTTCCATGCCCTGCTTCTGGCGTTTGAAATCCACAATACGATACTTGTGCGCATGCCCACCGCCACGCCGGCGCACGGAAATGCGTCCTTGGTTATTCCGGCCGGCTTTACGGGATAGATTATCCGTCAGGCTTTTTTCTGGCGCACCCTTGTGCAGCGCGCTGCGATCCACCGTTACCAGCTGACGCTGGCTGGGGGTAACAGGGTTATACGTTTTTAATGCCATTGTCTCACTCTCCTTTAGGCGCTGATCGCTTCAATGCGGTCGCCGTCTTTCAGTTTAATATACGCTTTTTTCAAATCGGAGGTGCGGCCACGGTTTTTGCCCATGCCTTTGGTTTTGCCCGCCTGATTCAAGGTGTTTACTTGCAGTACCTTTACGCCATAAATTGTTTCTACGGCAGCGCGAATTTGCGGTTTTGTCGCTTTTTTATCAACCTCAAACGCCACCCAATTGCCAACCTCGGCCATCTTTGTGGTTTTTTCGGTAATTAGCGGCCGCTTCAGCAGCAGGTACATAGATTCTGTGGGTTGTGGCTTTGTCATTATTCAGCCTCCTTTTTGGCGGCAGCCTTCTTGGTTGCTGGCGCTGCAACTTTTTTGGTACTGGTTTTAGCAGCAGGCTTTTTAGCCGCCGAACCGGTTGATTTCTTCGCTGCTGGCTTCGCTGCAGCTTTCGGCGCATCAGCTTTGGCTGCCGCTTTGGTAGCAGCGGGCTTGGCCGGCGCATTTTCTGATTTGCTTTCTGATTCACTGTCTGATTTATCGTTACCGAGGCGGGCTTCAATCAGCTTCACAGCATCTTGCGTTAGAATCAGTTTAGGCTGACGCAGAATATCGTAAACATTCAAACCTTCGGTTGGCAGCACTTTAATATGCGGCAGGTTACCACTGGCGCGGTCAAAGTTGGTTTCCATACTGTCCACCACAACGGTGGCAGCTAGTGCATCCATTTTCTGAAGTTTATTTGATAAATCTTTGGTTTTATGCGTTTTTAGCTTGGCTTCATCAAGTATAATAAGCTCTTGACGTGCCGCTTTAACCGATAACGCCACCCGCAGTGCTAGCTGGCGCACTTTGCGGTTCAGGTTAAACGCCCATTCTTTCGGCTTAGGGCCAAATTGGGTGGCACCGCCAACAAAAATGTTGGAACGCTTAGAACCATGCCGCGCCCCACCTGTGCCCTTCTGACGGTACAGTTTTTTCGTGGTACGGTTAATATCGCTACGGTGACGTGTGTTGGCACTGCCTTGGCGGGCATTCGCTAATTGCCAATTAACAACACGATGCAGCAAATCCTTACGCTCGGGCAATTCAAAAACGCTGGCAGCCAGTTCAATGTCGCCAACTTTTTTGCCTTCCAAGTTAATTACATCCAGTTTCATGTTCTGTTACCCCTGTTTTGCTGCTTTTTTCACAGCATCCTTTACAAATACGTTTTGGCCTTTGGCGCCGGGAATGGAACCTCTGACCAGAATTAGGTTATTTTCCACATCCACTTTAACAATTTTCAAGTTTTGCTGGGTCACACGCTCGGCACCATAATGGCCCGCCATTTTCTTACCCTTAAAAACCTTGCCCGGATCCTGACACTGACCTGTTGCACCATGGGAACGGTGCGACACCGATACCCCGTGAGAAGCACGCAGACCACTAAAATTCCAACGTTTCATCGCACCGGTAAAACCGCGACCTTTGCTGGTGCCGGCAATATCTACAAACTGGCCGGGGGTAAAATGATCCGCCAGCAAAGATGTGCCCA
>CAZDNZ010000011.1:0-15517 GCA_964506925.1 uncultured Pseudomonadales bacterium
ACTATCAGGCTAACGGCAAAGCATTGGCCATTGGCGAGCCGGATGGCTTCGTGAAGACTATCTTTGATGCCACCACCGGTCAGCTGCTAGGTGCGCACATTATTGGCGCCGAAGCCACCGAACTGATTACCACTTTTGTGCTCGGTAAACATATGGAAGCCGTGGAGGAGGATTTCCAAACCGCCTGTATGCCTCACCCCACCCTCAGCGAAATGCTCATGGAAGCGGCACTGGCTGCCGATAACCGGAGTTTGAATAGCTAATGTCATGGTTTTTTTTAGCGCTTGCAGCGGCCATTGTCTGGGGGACAGGTTATGCCCTGACCGAGCGTGCGGTTAAGGAGCTGCCATTATTTGTTTTCTTGGCCATATTTTATGGTATTGCAGTGCTATTTTATACGATTATGGCCACGTCCTTTACCCCTTGGCGGGCAGCCATCACCAATATATTTGCCAAAAGCCTGTGGCCAGAAATATTGGCAGGTATTGCATGTTTTGCCTTGGGTAATATTCTTATTTTTATGGCCATTCAGCGCAGTAACGCCACTGTAGCCAATATGATTGAGATATCGTATCCTATTTTTACGGCGCTAGCTGCGTGGGTAATTTTTCGGGAAGCCCAATTAACCCTGCCGGTGTTTATAGGTGGTTTACTCATCTTTAGCGGCGTTTTAGTGATATACAAGTGGGAAGGCTAACATGGCAAAAGTTGAAATCCTGACCGAAACCAACGATCGTGCGCAAGTGCGTGCCGAACTGCATGCTGCTGGCATCCCCGCCGATGGCGTGGCCGATTTAGGCTACGAAAACCAGCTGGATGCCGTCCCGCAGGATGCAGGCTTGTATTCTGGTCGTGCGCGGGTATCCGGCGTGGGGCGGATGAAAATGCCCACAGGTGGCCTACAACATGGCGGCGAAAAGCCGGACTGGTTGCGTGTGCGTGCGCCACAAAGCCAAACCTATTTTGATTTAAAACAGCGTGTCCGCCGTGCCGGCCTGCACACCGTGTGCGAGGAGGCGGCCTGCCCAAACATTGGCGATTGCTGGGCCAGCGGCCACCTGACGACCATGATTCTGGGCGATACCTGCACCCGTGGCTGCGCCTTTTGCAATATCAAAACCGGCAAGCCTAATGCCGTTAACCCCCACGAACCCGATGAATTGGCCAACATGGTGGCAGAACTGGGGCTGAAACATGTGGTTATTACTAGTGTGGATCGGGACGATCTGCCGGATGGCGGCAGCGGCCACTGGGCACGCTGCGTCCAACGTATTCGCGAGGAAAGCCCCGGCACCACCATCGAAATTTTAACGCCAGATTTTCGCCGCAAGGAAGAGCATATTCATACGGTGGCGGATGCCATGCCAGATGTTTTTAACCATAACCTAGAAACCGTGCCGCGGCTTTATCGCACGGTACGTCCCGGGGCGCGCTACTTTGGCAGCCTGCGCCTACTCGAGCAAGTAAAGCAGCGGCATCCCCACATGTTTACCAAATCTGGCCTGATGGTTGGGTTGGGCGAAAGCCGGGATGAAATTTTACAGGTTATGGACGATCTGCGGGCGGCAGATGTGGATTTTCTGACCATTGGGCAATACCTGCGCCCCAGCCCGCAACATTACCCCATTATGGCCTACATCACGCCTGAAGAATTTGCCGACTACGAACAACAGGCCAAAATTCGCGGCTTTCTGATGGTGGCCAGCGGGCCGCTGGTACGCAGTAGCTTCCATGCCGATCAGTATTTTGCCGAGCTAGTCAAACAACGCGAAGGATGTTTAGATGGAAAAACATAGAGAGTTTGATCAACTTTTTGTTGTGTTAACTGTGCTTTATTGTGTTGCCATTTGTGTGGCGATTGCTACAGCCAAGAAACTTGTGTTGCTGCCATTTGGCGCTAATGCTGCCGCCGGCACAATTTTAGGCTACTCATTCTGTTTTATTATTACAGACATCATTTCCGAGCTTTATGGCAACAAGGCTTCTCGTTTTGTTTTGCGTTGTGGACTGATGACCTTTGCCGTTGTTGTCTCACTTTTTCATATTGCGCTTTATTTACCCGCAGGTGCAGAATGGGGCGCACATGATAGCTACGCGCAAGTATTCGAGCTTCCCCTCAAGTTTATTGCCGGCGGGTTGCTTGCCTACTGGCTAAGCCAGCAAGTAGATGTTTTTGTTTACCATAAGGTAAAGCATTGGACGAGCGGTAAACATTTATGGTTGCGTAATAATATTAGCACTTTATTAGGACAACTGGTGGATAGTTGCGTTTGGCCTACTATTGTACTAGCCGGTGTGCTGAGCTGGACTGAAATTGTAGCAGTTATTCAGGGAGAATATATGGTCAAGGCGAGTGTTGCTCTGCTCGATACTATTATCATCTATGCTGTTATAAAAGGCCTGCTTAAACGATAAAGCAGCCCATTTTTTGTTTCATAATTTTTTAAATAGCCTTAGTAAATCAGCGCAATCGCCAGCACGCCAAGGGCTAGCCCACTCAGAAAAAGGCAAAACGCAGCATAGATGCCCGCCACCACATCATCCAACATAACCCCCCAGCCACTGTGCCAGCGGCGGTCTATGGTGCTTGCGGGCCATACTTTAACCACATCAAAAAAACGGAAGAATAAAAACGCTGCCGCCACAGCCACAAGGCTTAAAGGCACTAAAAAAACGGGCAGGAGGGCAATACCCATGCCCACCGCTTCATCCACCACAAACACCCCGGCATCGTGGTAGGTATCTTTGCCTGTAGCCTGTTCAATGTGTTCAATGGCAACAGCGCCAGCTAGAAAGATGGCAAACAAAACAATTATATAAATATATATATTCGTGTAAGAAATTAAGGTTATCCATAAGGGCAGGGCGGCAAGAGTGCCCCATGTCCCAGGCGCCGGACGCAAGCGACCACTGCCGCCCCAGCTGGCCAGTAAATACTGCCACGTCCATACCGGATAAGGCACAAAGTGGCTTTTAACGGGACGGTTGGCATTTCTCTGCATGTGCGCTATATAGTATGCTAATTTTTGCCTAGCATAAATTAAAATACCATAACTTTGCGGTATGACATGAACAGAACGATATAAACCACGAATATGCGCCCATTAAAACCTATTGCCATTGGCCCTTACACGATGGATAACAACGTGGTGCTGGCCCCTATGACCGAGATTACCGATCGGCCTGCACGCCTGATGGCCAAACGCCATGGCGCCGGGCTGGTGGTTTCCGAAATGATTGCGGCAGAAGGGGTGGTACGGGATGCAGATGTTGCCGCCCAAAAAGCCAGTTTTGATCCTCGGCAGGGGATAAACAGTGTGCAGCTGGCTGGTGCATGCCCAAAAGCTATGGCCGCTGCGGCCAAAACCAACGAGCTGGCCGGTGCGGATGTGATTGATATTAATATGGGTTGCCCGGTGAAGAAAGTTGTCGGCCGTATGGCAGGATCCTACCTATTAAAGGATGAGGAGCAGGCCGAGCGCATTATTGGCAGTGTGGTGGAGGCCGTCAATATTCCTGTAACCCTCAAGATTCGCATTGGCTGGTCGGATGAAATGCGTAACGGCCCCAACATTGCCCGTATTGCCGAAAAATGTGGCATCAAGCTGCTGGCTGTGCATGGGCGTACCCGCGCCCAAATGTATAAAGGCCACGCCGACTGGCATTTTATTCGCAACATTAAAGATGCTGTCAGTATACCGGTGCTGGTGAATGGCGATATTACCGAAATGGCACATGCCGTGGCCGCCCTGGATGCCTCGGGCGCCGATGGCGTTATGGTGGGCCGCGGTACATATGGCCGCCCTTGGTTTTTGGGGCAAATAGACCACTACCTGAGAACAGGCGAAATTCTGCCCGACCCAACAACAGAAGAAAAATGCGAAATTGCCCTGCAACATTTAACCGAGGCCTTCAATTTTTACGGTGAAGCCCGTGGAATAAAAGCCATGAAACGACACTTGGCCTGCTATGCCAAAGGGCTGCCCGGTGGGAGTGTTTATCGGGGTAAAATTGGCAGTATCAGCTGTGGGCAAGAGTTGATTACCGAAACCAAAGCCTTTTTTGGGCAGGCTGCCCACGCTTAAGGATTGACATCCTCGGCAAAACAGCGTACTTCACCTATAGTTGTTTTAGTCAACGATGTGAGCCAATTATCGGGGAGTAGCGCAGTCTGGTAGCGCATCTGGTTTGGGACCAGAGGGTCGTAGGTTCGAATCCTATCTCCCCGACCATAAAAAAACCGCCTTTCGGCGGGTTTTTTATGGATTGGGGTGTGGATGAGAACCGTCAGGTTCGACCATGAGATTAACGAAGGCAAGCGTAGCGCCGCCTGAGTTTAGCGATGGCGAACGAGCCGCAGGCGAGTTAATCCTATCTCCCCGACCAAATTTGCCCAGAAACAAAGCGCCGGGGGCGCTTTTTTCAGCAAATTTGTTTAGCCGTGCCCCGCAGCGCAGCGAGGAGCCGGCGTAAACAGAGTGCCGTACTTCTATGACACTATCTCTGGGGGCGCTTTTTTCAGCAAATTTGTTTAGCCGTGCCCCGCAGGCAAACTTGTTTGCCGAGGAGCCGTGCGTAAACAGGGTGCCGTGCTTCTATGACACTATCTCTGGGAGACTGTTTTTGGGAAAATTAGCAAGGCTGGCATAAGCCAGCCGCCAGCCCTTCCCAGAAGTAGAGAATTACTATAATAAGAGATATGGTCGAAAAAAGCTTAAAGAAATTTTTATTTAAAATATTATCTATATTATCTTGGGGCCAATGGGGAGGCATTGGTGTTATTCTTACAATCTTATTCTTTATAATTCCATACTTTGACCTTGATGATCAGCAGAAACACGTTTCAAAGACAACACCTGTAATTTCTGAAACTTCAAGAAAAGAGGACTCGGACAGGGAGAGCAAGAAACGCAAACATTCTATTCTGTTAAGGTTGGTTAGTTCTATAAATTCTTTAGAACAAGAAAATATACATGAAATTTACGAAGACCTGTTGTTTCTAGTAAAAAGCAATAATGCAAGCAATCGGCTTATAAGCATCGTTGAGAAATGGAAAGACCCCTTATCTGCAGTTAGGGTCGATGAAACGGTAATCATCAGCACTGCTGGTCAATATAAAATAGACGGTTTTATACTATTTTTTGATACAGTAGAGGGAAAGCTACTTAGCGCTGACTATGATTTTCCCTTAGGCATCAAAGCTATAAATTTTTTCAATACAAGACTGTCTGCACCTCAATACTTATTGAGTGTTAAATACATGACACAAAGTGGAACAGGCTTATATGGAGAATCTGTTAGAGTTTACGCTATAGAGAATGGCAATATAGCTCTTGCTTTAGATAAACCATATATGGAGTATGTTGACGGCTCATGGGGCGCATATAGTTCAAACGTAACATTTGAACAAAATATGCGCTTAGAAGTAGACGAGGAATTGCTAAAAGTAGTTGCAACAGGGCGTGTAACTTATAAGAATAAAGATGATCAGCCAATGGAATCGCAATTGCCGAAAGAAGTTTATATTTGGGATAAGCATTATAATCATTTTAGACAAACTGAAGGCGTAAAGACAAGCGGTCACCGAACTATGTCCGGAGTTTACGCAAATTTTGCAGAACCTATTGGAAATTGGTTTGAATCCCCAGGAAATATCAGTGACAAAAGTTTTAAGCCTGATGATTGGTAGCATATTATGTTTTACAAGCACTTTTTTCAGCAAATTTGTTAAGCCGTGCCCCGCAGGCAAACAATAGTCATCCACAATACTGGTTAGTAGAATTCGGACGTAACTTTAAACATCCGTCCCCTTCGCCCCCAAATACTGTGCCTCCAGCAGGGACTGGGTGCTGGCATAAAGGTCGGTGCCATTGGCTGTCTGGAGGAGGGCGGTGCTCGTATTGGCTTCCTGTGAGGCAAGCAGGCTTTGTGGCGTCAGGTCAGCCACATTATTTTGCAGGGCATCCTGCTCGGTGGGGGTGAGGGGCTGCTGATAGGCTGCGCCAAGGATGCTGGCACTCACATCGCTGGGAGAAGCTGAGCCAGCTGCCAACAAGCTGCTGGCGGTATTCACACCATTCTTCCCCAGCGGGCCGCCACTGGGCACCTGCGGCTGGTAAGCTGTACCTGTAACAATGGCACTGTTCATGGCATTCGTTATAGACATGGCAAATCCTCTTTCTTACTTATGAAGTAAAACACAAATCAAAGATAACACCAAAGCGATGTTCAAAGTTTACGCACAAGGTGTTGCGGAATATCCCGCACCTCATTCAACTGCAGCTTGCCCAGCTGTATCGGGCCGTAGGCCGTACGGATTAAACGCGTTACATGGCTGCCACAGGCTTCTATTAACTTCCGAATTTCCCGATTTTTGCCTTCGGTTAATGTCAGTTCATACCACTGATTACGCCCAGCTTGCCCCGCTTTTGCCTGTATTTTGATGGGGGCATAATGTATGCCCGCCACCGTCATACCTGCCGCAAGCTGTTGTAAATGCTGGGCAGATAACCCCGGATGCACCCGTACCTTATACGTCCGTGGCGCATCGCCCCGCATCAGGCGTTGAGCCAAATCGCCATTATTGGTGAGCAGCAACAGCCCTTCCGAGTTCATATCCAGCCGGCCAACAGCCTTTAATGACTGCAGGGCAGGGGGCAGCTTATCGTAAATGGTGGGGCGGCCTTGCGGGTCGTGGCGGGTCGTCAGAACGCCAGCGGGCTTATGATAGGCATAAACACATACTACAGCTGGCAACGCTACTGGTTTACCATCCACCAGAATGGTATCCGCAGCGGTCACATTGAGGGCCGGTGAGGTTATTTGTGTGCCATTAACCACAACCCGACCGGCCAGAATCCAACGCTCAACTTCCCGCCGGCTGCCCAGCCCGGCATCGGCTATGTATTTGGCGAGGCGTTTGCTTTCTGTCATATCCCTGATATAACCTACACATGACCGAATTGCACACACAAATGATGGCACTCGCCATTGCAGAAGCCCAAAAAGCGACCGCAGTGGCCGAAGTGCCTGTTGGTGCAGTACTGTACCATCATGATGGCACGATTATCGCCCAAGCGCATAATCTGGTTGAAAGCCGGCAGGATGCCACGGCCCATGCCGAGTTGCTCTGTTTACAGGCGGCTGGCACAAAAGTGCTCACCGCTTATACGCTGGCCGTAACGCTGGAACCCTGCGCCATGTGTGCCCAAGCGATGGCATGGGCGCAGCTTGGCACACTGCGGTTTGGGGCGTACGATGTAAAATCTGGCGGTGTAATCAATGGTGCGCGGGTATTTCAGCATAGCCACCATAAGCCAGAGGTTTATGGCGGCATGGCAGAAGCTGAATGTACCGCCTTATTACAGGATTTTTTTGCTAAACGACGATCTTAAACATCGATCCGTTTAAACTCAATACGCAGAACCTCGTATTCACGCTTACCAGAAGGCGCATGCACCGCCACTTCGTCACCTTCCGCCTTACCAATAAGGGCGCGGCCAATGGGAGAAGTGATGGAAATCAGGTTTTTCTCCAGATTTGCTTCATCCGGCCCTACCAAGCTGTAAGCTACTTCCTGATCGGTATCTACATCCACCAGTTTTACCGTAGCACCCAAAATAATTTTATCGCCACCCAGCTGGGTAGGGTCCACCACTTCAGCACGACTGGTCACACTTTCCAGCTCCCGGATGCGGGCTTCGTTCAGGCCTTGTTCTTCCTTAGCGGCATGGTACTCGGCATTTTCCTTCAGGTCGCCATGTTCCCGCGCTTCAGAAATAGCCTGCACAATGGCCGGACGCCGCACATCGCGCCGCTCTTTGAGTTCTTTTTCCAATTTTTCGTAGCCAAAAATGGTCATGGGTACGCGTTCCATGTAATATATTCCTTACTTTTTTACAAATGCATGAATTCATTTTTAAATCTGCCGATTCTTTAATAACTGCCGTAGTAAGCAGAACAATTGATAATGCCTTGTTTTAAAATTATGTCAAGATGATATGTCATTTTTCGTCATTTAATAAAGCCTCAGAAAAAAAGAATATAGGTTTGCATAAATCATTATTTTATGTGAAGATGCTATGTATTCATGTTAAAATATGTCTTAATTTCAACGAGCCAAACCAAAACCTAGACGAACAGAAGTGCCTGCTAACCTTGTGCTGGTGCCATTTTTAAGGACATATGAACAAATTTCCACCTGCTTTTTTGGCCGAAGTTCGGCAACGGGTCTCTCTGGTGGACGAAGTGCGCCGTGTGGTGCCCAGCCTCAAGAAAAAAGGCAAAACCTGGCAAGCCTGCTGCCCATTTCATAACGAAAAAACCCCCTCTTTTCATGTCTATGCCGAACAAGGCACTTACCACTGTTTTGGCTGTGGTGCGCATGGCGATGTCATTACGTTTGTTAAGGAAACCCGTGGCGGCCAATTTGCCGAAGTTGTGGCGCACTTGGCGCAACGGGCAGGTATGAAGCTACCCGAACAGGAAAAAACTGACCCCGCCCAAGCACAACGCCGTCAGGACGGCTACACCGCATTAACCCGGGCGCAAACTTTTTTTGAACAGCGCATTGCACGCGTGCAGGATTATCTGACCAATCGCAAACTGACCGCACAAACCATCAGCACCTTTGGCCTTGGGTATGCGCCAGAGGCGTGGGATGAAATTAAACTCCAGTTGCTCAATGACGGTTTTTCCGAGGCTCTGCTGCAAGAAGCTGGCCTGCTCAGCCAAAGCACAACCAGCAAAAGTACCTACGACCGCTTTCGTAGCCGCCTGATGTTCCCTATTCACGACCTGCAAGATCGGGTGGTAGGCTTTGGTGGGCGGATTGTTGGTGCCGGCGAGCCTAAATATCTGAACTCGCCAGATACCCCATTCTTTAACAAAAGTTATCTCCTCTATAACCTAAACCGTGCCCGTCATCATTTGAAAGATGCCGATCCACTGATTCTGGTAGAAGGCTATATGGATGCGATTGCCCTGTGGCAGGCGGGTATTCAAACAGCCGTTGCGCCCATGGGCACTTCAGTCACACCGGAGCAACTGCAAATTTTATGGCGTTATGCAAGTTGCCCTGTTGTGTGCCTAGATGGCGATAGTGCTGGGCAGGCGGCCGCTGCCCGCACCGCCCGCCGCGCCATCAGTGTTATTCGTCCCGGGCAGAACCTCCATTTTGCATGGCTACCACATGGCCAAGACCCTGACGATTATATTCAGGCCAATGGTGCTGCTGCATTTCGCGCTTACATAGCGGAGAACACTTCAACCCTAGAAGATGTACTGTGGCAAACTGTGGTGACAGCACAGGATATTACCACAGGCACCGGCCGCGCTGCGGTAGAGGCAGAAATCAACGTATTGCGACAAGAAATTGGGGATTATGTCATGCAACGGCATTTGACATCCGCCCTGCGCGACAGATTATATGCTCAACGCGGGAAAAAGAGGCATCCCAACGTTTTACAGGCACAAAAACAAACCGTGCCTGCGCTAGAAATGGCCAGTCTTTCCCGTCAGCTGCTGCTGCATGCCTGTGCGCAACCTTGGCTGGTACGGCATTTTGATGAAGAATTAAGCAGCCTTGAATTACCCCAAACGGCAGAAGCTCGCCTGCTACAGTTGCTGATTCAAGCCTATACCAAAAATAGTTTGGAAGATGTGCTTGAAAAACAGGCGCTGAATGCATACATAGAAGCACAGGGATGGCAAACGCAGGAAGAAATCCGTTTTATTCTTGCGGCCAGCCGGGAAGACCAGAAAGAATTTTTTGCCACCACGTTGCAATGTGTTCAGTCGCACCTGCAACAGCAGGCGGAAGAGCATGCCTTGCAGCAGCAGGTGGCATCCCAGCCACCGAATGCAGACGTGGCCACAGATGCGCTGGAAAGGCTTTACAGAAACAGCCTTGCATTGCGCGAAAAACGCCAACAGGCATAAGTGATATTTATAAATGAAAGGAACGCAGGTATGAGCCAAGACGCTAACGTTACCACCAACAACACATCCGAAAATGGGCGCACTATGGCACAGGAGGCCACCGCATCCGCTGAAATTCAGAAAAACCGTTTTGGCCTAGAAGAAGATAAGGCCACCAATGACGATGTTCTGTTTGAGGAAGATGACAGCGACGATACCGACGAGGTTGTTTCTGCTGTTGGTGTGTCTGCCCGGCCTGCCAAAACCGAAGGTGATGATGCTGACGGTACTGTGCTGGATACGGACGATGCCCCCGTACAGCCTGCCAATGCCGTAGCTGGCGAATATGGCCGTACCGATGATCCGGTGCGGATGTATCTACGCGAAATGGGCAATGTAGAATTGCTCACCCGTGAAGGCGAAATTGAATTGGCCAAGCGGATTGAAGTGGGCAAGGAAAAAATGAATGACAGCCTGTATGCCAGCCAGCATGTTTTTAAGCACTTGCTGCAATGGTTTGCCGAGGTTCAGGCAGGGCGTTTTCTGCGGGAAATTGTAGATTTATCCATCGCTTTAGGGCCAACCGCCGAGGAAATGGAAGAAGAAGCCCGCCGTAACGAAGCTATTCAAAGCGGAAAACTGCTCGTGGAGGATGAAGACGAAGACGAGGATGAAGATGACGAAGGCGTGCGCGCCCTGCCACTGGCCGAGCAGGAAGAAATGCTGATGCCACGCATGGAAAAACTCTTTTGGGAGATGAAAATCCTTTATACCGAACTGGTGGAGGTAGATGAGCATTATTTAGCGACTGTCGGTGAGGGCCTAGCACCAGCGCACTATGCGTTGGTAGAACGCCTGAAGGCATTGATGCACGATATTCCGCTTACGCCCATGCGTACCGAAGAACTGCTGAATGGCCTTTACACTAAGTCGCGCACGATGACCAAACTGGAAGGCAATCTGCTGCGCGAAGGCCTGACTTATGGCATAGACCGTAAGGACTGGCTGGAGACTTTCAACCCCGCTGGCTTTGACATGGCGGCTGCTAGTGCTAAACACGAAAGCTGGGCTAAGTTCATCAAAAAAAATAAAAAGAATATTCTAAGTACACAGCAGGAAATTGCAGATATTGCATATGAGGTGGGCCTTTCGGTGGTGGATTTCAAAAAAATGGTGGCACAAGTGCGTAAAGGCGAACGAGAAGCCGCCGTGGCTAAAAAGGAAATGGTGGAAGCCAACCTACGCTTGGTTATCTCTATTGCCAAAAAGTATATTAACCGTGGGCTGCAATTCCTGGATCTGATTCAGGAGGGTAACATTGGCCTGATGAAAGCTGTGGATAAATTTGAATACCGGCGTGGATACAAATTTTCTACCTACGCCACTTGGTGGATTCGGCAAGCCATTACCCGCAGTATTGCGGATCAAGCGCGCACCATCCGGATTCCGGTTCACATGATTGAAACCATCAATAAGCTGAACCGCACCCAACGCCTGATGACCGCCGAGCTTGGCCGCGAGCCTACCCCGGCCGAACTGGCAAAAGAGCTGGATATGCCCATAGATAAGGTGCGTAAGGTACAGAAAATTGCCAAAGAGCCTATTTCGCTGGAAACACCTGTGGGTGAAGAGGATGACTCCAAACTTGGTGACTTTATTGAGGACACCAACACCCAAGCCCCCACCGATGCCGCCATTCACAGCAATATGCGTGATAGTGTCACCCAGGTGCTGGCCAGCCTGACGCCACGGGAAGAACGCGTTCTGCGGATGCGCTTTGGTATTGGTATGCCTTCCGATCACACGCTGGAAGAAGTGGGACAGCAATTTAACGTCACCCGCGAGCGTATCCGGCAAATTGAGGCCAAAGCGCTGAAAAAACTGCGCCACCCCAGCCGGGCGCGGGTTATCAAGTCCTACGGTGAATATTAAAACAGCTATCAGCAAGCTGTCTGAAACATAAAAAGGGAGCCTGTGCTCCCTTTTTTGCTTATATAAAAGGCAAATTCTTCCCAGAAAGCTAAAGCTGTGGAGTCTTTTTACTGCCAACATTGCTGATTCTGTGCTATTTTTTTGAGTAAATATATAGCGTAAAAAAAGGATAAACAAAAATGTCCAGCACCCAGCTGTTCAGTGAAAATATTGAACCCGTATCCCTCCAAACAGAAATGGAGGAAGCGTACCTCACCTATTCCATGTCCGTCATCGTTTCGCGGGCACTGCCAGATGTGCGAGATGGCCTAAAACCCGTCCACCGGCGTATTTTGTACGCTCAATCTGTGCTGGGGAACGTGTGGAACAAGCCCTATAAAAAATCAGCCCGTGTGGTGGGTGATGTGATTGGTAAGTACCACCCTCATGGCGATACCGCCGTGTACGATGCTTTGGTGCGGATGGCGCAGCCATTTTCTATGCGTTTGCCGCTGGCAGACGGGCAGGGGAACTTTGGTTCCATAGATGGCGACCGAGCAGCCGCTATGCGATATACCGAAGTCCGTATGGCAAAATCGGCAGATGCACTGCTGGCTGATCTGGACAAAAATACCGTTGATTTTCGCCCAAACTACGATGGCTCCGAAATGGAACCCATTGTGATGCCGGCACGTTTTCCCAATGTGCTGGTTAATGGGACGACCGGTATCGCGGTCGGTATGGCCACCAATATCCCGCCACATAATCTGGGTGAAATTATTGATGCCACCTTAATGCTGGTGGACAACCCTCACGCCACCCAAGAAGAGATTAACGAGATTGTTAAAGGCCCCGATTTCCCTACCGGAGGCACCATTATGGGGCGCAAGGGTATTCTGAGCGGTAATGCTACCGGCCGAGGCAGCATCACCCTGCGTGGCAACTACACCATCGAAGATAAAGGCCAACGGACAGCGATTATCTTTAATGAAATGCCTTATCAGGTAGGGCCGGGGTCGCAGGTGGCTAAAATTGCTGAGCTGGTAAAAGAAAATGTGATTGAAGATATTGCCGAAGCCCGCGATGAATCTGACCGGCAAGGTGTGCGCCTTGTTTTAGAATTAAAACGCGGCGCGAATACAGATGTTGTGCTGAACCAAATTTTTAAGCACACCAACCTGCAAACCGGCTTTAGCTATAATATGCTGGCGCTGGATCAGGGGATGCCCAAACTAATGGGCGTGCCCGAAATTCTGAAATGTTTCCTCCACCACCGGGAAGACGTTATTACCCGCCGCACCCAGTTTGAACTGACCAAAGCCCGAGACCGTGCGCATATTTTGGCCGGCTTGGCCACCGCTGTGGCGAATATAGATGACATTATCCGCATTATCCGGAACGCGCCGGATGCCCAAACCGCCAAGGAACAGCTCTCATCCACCGCATGGCCCGCTGAAAATGTGCGCCCCCTAATTGAACTGCTAGGTGAAACGATGGGGGCGGACGGAAATTATACATTATCTGCCCGGCAGTCACAGGCGATTCTGGACTTACGCCTGCACCGCTTAACCGGGCTAGAGCGGGAAAAAATTAATGCGGAAGCAGAAGAAATTCAGGCACATATACAAGGTTTGGTGGATATTCTCTCTCATCGTGATGTGATGCTCAAAGTACTGAAAGAAGAGCTCTTGGAGGTCAGAGAGCAATTTGCCACACCACGGCGCACCCAAATTATGGATGCAGATACCGAATTTAACTTGGAAGATTTAATTCAACCAGAAGATATGGTGGTCACTATTTCCTCGGATGGTTACGTTAAACGTCAGCCCATGGCCAGTTACCGCGCACAACGCCGTGGTGGTAAGGGGCGTAGTGTTGCCAGCCTGCGCGAGGATGAACAACTGGCCAACATGTTTGTAGCCAATACGCACGATCTGTTGTTTTTCTTTACCAGCGTAGGTAAAGTCTATCAGCTAAAAGTTTATGAGCTACCGCAAGTCAACTCGGCGCAATCCCGCGGCAAGGCTTTTGTTAACTTGCTGCCGCTTGAAAAAAATGAAAGCGTCATGCGCGTGGTGCCTATTCCTATAGATAAAGAAACCTGGAATGAGGCCGACCTCTTGTTTGCCACCCGCAATGGTATGATTCGGCGCACCCCATTGGCCAGCTTTGCCAATATTCGCACCACAGGTATTCACGGCATGGGTCTGAACGAAGGCGATACCCTCATTGATGTGCAGCTATGTACCGATGCGGATGCCCACCTGCTGATTAGCTCTGCCAATGGGCAGGCTGTGCGTTTTGGCATGCAGCAACATTTACGCTCTACTGCCAGCCGCACCGCACTAGGTGTCCGTGGTATGAGCCTGAAAAATGACGACATAGTAATTTCTATGCACGCCCTCACGGGAGAAGCGACGCATATTCTCAGCATCACCGAAAAAGGGTACGGTAAATTATCCTTGGTTGCAGATTTTCCGGAAAAAGGTCGGGGCACGCTGGGGGTTATTTCCATTAAAACCACGGCACGGAACGGCAAAGTGGTCACATCAATGCCCGTTAATCTAGCGGATGAAGTGATGATTGGTACCGCCGATGGCCAGATTATCCGGACTAAAGTCTCTGGCATTTCCATTATGGGGCGTAATACGCAAGGTGTCCGGCTGTTTGACGTAGGGAAAAGCATGGTGTCCCTCGTAACACGCATTAAGGCGGATATGCTTGAAGACGAAGATAAATCAGACGATGACAGTATATTAGCCACAGCTTCCTAAAATAAGCGTACACATAATACTCAGGAAAAAGTAGGAAAAATACCGCCATCCCTTGACGTTTGGTGTGCAAGGCGCTATGTACATAAGGCGTTATCAATGCATGGTAGGGGCCGTTAGCTCAGCCGGTAGAGCAACTGGCTTTTAACCAGTGTGTCACAGGTTCGAATCCTGTACGGCCTACCATAAATTATTTGCAGCCCTTACTCTTATCCTGCACATTCTAATTATGCATAATCACATAGACCAATACTGCGAGAGACTTGGCCCAGCTTTCTGGGCAGAGCCTGTAAATGCACTGACAAATCTTGCCTTTTTTATTGCAGCACTTGCAGCCTATCGCTTGGCAAAGCGAGAAGGGGCCCTCTCTCTTGATGTGCTTCTGCTTATTTTTCTCACGGTGTGTATTGGGCTTGGCAGCGCCCTGTTCCATACCTATGCCACTGTGTGGGCCATGCTGACCGATGTTATCCCGATTTTGCTGTTTCAACTGGTTTTTCTTGGTATATATTCCCGTAAAGTTATGTATTTATCTTTTGCCCGAACGGGATTGCTTTTTGCCGGATTCATCGCACTGACTGTATTTTTCTTTGGGGCACTACCCCGTGCGTGGCTGAATGGCTCATTAGGGTATGCCTCCACGCTTATTTTCCTTACCGGCCTCGGTATTTATCACGTCCGCACGCAAAGGTTAGAAAAGTGGACACTCCTTGCTACCGCTGGCCTTTTACTGGCGTCGCTTACCTTCCGCACGCTGGATATGCTGCTGTGCCCTGTTTTACCATTAGGCACACATTTTATGTGGCACATATTGAACGGTATGGTGCTTTATTTGGCTATGCGGGTCATCATTTTTAGCAATAAAACTACAGAATAAAACTTGCGTCTTGTATAATTTGCAAATTCACGCTTTTTTG
>CAZDNZ010000012.1:0-14346 GCA_964506925.1 uncultured Pseudomonadales bacterium
AGGCCAACACGGCGCTGGATGAAAAAGGCCAAATTGTTGAAGATGTTGTCATTTGCCGTAAGGCTGGTGAAACCATGAATGCGCCCAAAGGAGAGGTTACATTTATGGATGTTTCGCCTAAGCAGGTGATTTCTGTGGCGTCTGCTCTGATTCCTTTCCTAGAGCACGACGATGCGAACCGGGCCCTGATGGGATCCAACATGCAGCGGCAGGGTGTTCCTTTGCTGAAGTCTGATGCGCCATTAATTGGTACAGGTATGGAAGCTAAAGTGGCGCGGGATAGTGGTGTGACAATTATCGCAAAACGTGGCGGTGTGATTGAAAGTGTTGATGCCCAGCGGATTGTGCTGCGGGTCACCGATGAAGTGGCAGAAGGTCAGTCTGGCGTGGATGTCTATCGTTTGATGAAGTTTCAGCGCTCTAACCAGAACAGTTGTATGACCCAGCGCCCCATAGTGAAGGTTGGCGATGTGGTGCAAGCCGGCGATATTATAGGTGATGGCCCCTGTACCGATATGGGTGAGCTGGCCGTGGGCCGGAATACGCTGGTCGCATTTATGCCATGGAATGGCTATAACTTTGAGGACTCTATTCTGATTTCTGAACGTATTGTGCGCGATGATATCTTTACCTCTATTCACATAGATGAATTTGAAAGCGCCGCCCGTGATACCAAGCTGGGACCAGAAGAAGTGACGCGGGATATTCCTAATGTTAGCGAAGAAGCGCTAAAAAATCTGGATGAATCTGGTATTATTTCTATTGGTGCCGAAGTAAAGCCCGGCGATATTCTGGTGGGTAAAATTACCCCCAAAGGCGAAACACCTGTGACGCCAGAAGAAAAACTGCTGCGGGCAATTTTTGGTGAAAAAGCCGCCGATGTCCGTGATTCCTCATTACGGACACCTCCTGGCCTGCATGGTACTGTTGTGGGCGTTAAAGTATTTAATCGTCGTGGTACCGAAAAAGATGCCCGCAGCCTCCAGATTGAAGAAGCCGAGCTAGAACGCCTCCAAAAAGATGTTACCGATGAAAAGCGGATTCTGGAAGCTGATGCATCATCCCGTATGCGGGCGCTCATGGTGGGGCAAAAGGCTGCGGCAAAAGTTGGGGATATTGCCAAAGGTAAGGTGCTCACTGCAGAGCAGGTGGATGGTCTGCATATATCTGAACTGAAAAAAGTTGCGGTAGCAGATGAAAAAGCACAGCAATCTATTGAAAAAATTGTGCAACGCCTTGAGCAGGATGTGAAAAACCTCAATGAATGGTATGAGGGTAAGAGCGAAAAAATCCGGCAGGCGGATGATCTGGCGCCCGGTATGCTCAAAATGGTGAAAGTTTTTGTTGCTGTGAAGCGGAAACTGCAGCCCGGCGATAAAATGGCAGGTCGTCACGGTAACAAAGGGGTTATTTCAAAAGTTTGCCCCATTGAAGATATGCCGTACATGGAAGACGGTACACCCGTGGATATGGTACTAAACCCGTTGGGTGTGCCATCACGGATGAACGTCGGCCAAATTCTGGAAACCCACCTTGGTGGCGCCGCCTTAGAGATTGGCCGCCGGATGCGTAAGTCTATTGAGGCTGTTGAGCAGGATCCTAAAAATATGGCGCAGCTTAAAGCAGAGCTGAAGGATTTATATCAATCTGGTACCGATTCTGACGCTTTTAATAGCCTGAATGATGAAGAACTGCTGGAAATTGCCCGTAACATTCAAAAGGGCTTGCCGATGGCCTGCCCGGTGTTTGATGGACCAAACGAGGAAACCATTGATGAAATGCTGGCACGGGTGGGTCGAGATACGACAGGTAAGATTCAGCTCTATGACGGTCGCAGTGGCGAAGCATTCGAGCAGAAAACCACCGTTGGTGTGATGTATATTTTGAAACTGCACCACTTGGTGGATGAAAAAATGCACGCTCGTTCTATTGGGCCTTACAGCTTGGTTACACAGCAGCCGCTGGGTGGTAAAGCACAGTTTGGTGGCCAACGGTTTGGCGAAATGGAAGTATGGGCGCTGCAGGCTTATGGGGCTTCCTATACATTGCAGGAAATGCTTACTGTGAAGTCGGACGATGTCTCAGGGCGGACCAAAACCTACGAGGCGATTGTGCGTGGCGAACAAACATTTGAAGCCGGCGTGCCGGAGTCGTTTAATGTGCTTTCCAAAGAGATACAGGCCTTAGGCTTGAATATGGAACTGCTGAATAGCAATCAGCTACCGGTGAAGGATGTCACCCCGTCCGTTCCTGCATTGCCGGATATAAAGGCGACCGATGCCGATATGTCAGACCAGGGTTAACAGCAAAGGAGTTAGAAAAATGCGCCATCTTATGAACATGTTTGCCGAGCAACCCGTCCAGCGGTTTGATGCGATTAAAATTGGTCTGGCCTCGCCAGAGCAGATTCGCGCACAATCTTTTGGCGAAGTAAAAAAGCCGGAAACGATAAACTATCGTACATTTAAGCCCGAGCATGGTGGTTTATTCTGTGCCCGTATCTTTGGGCCTATTAAGGACTACGAATGCCTGTGCGGTAAGTACAAGCGTATGAAGCACCGTGGTATTGTGTGCGAAAAATGTGGTGTCGAGGTCATCGAAACCAAGGTTCGCCGCGAACGTATGGGGCACATTGAGCTGGCCGCACCTGTTGCCCATATTTGGTTTTTGAAGCTGCTGCCATCCCGCATTTCCAGCCTGCTGGATATGATGCTGAAAGATCTGGAAAAAATTCTGTATTTTGAATCCTTTATTGTGACAGACCCAGGCATTGCCCCGTTTGAAAAAGGCCAAATGCTCTCGGAAGAAGAATACATGGATGCGCAGGATGAGTATGGCGAAGATGCTTTTGAAGCCCAGATTGGGGCAGAAGCCGTTAGAACTTTATTGCGTGCGCTGGATCTTAAAGCCCTGCAAACAGATATGACCGAGCAGCTAAGTGGCGATATGCCCGCTGCCAAGCGTCAAAAGTTTGTTAAACGGCTGAAAGTTGTGAATGCTTTTCTGGAATCTGGCAACAAGCCAGAATGGATGGTGATGGATGTCATTCCTGTGCTGCCGCCCGAACTGCGCCCATTGGTACCACTGGATGGTGGACGTTTTGCCACCTCCGACCTGAACGACCTGTACCGTCGGGTGGTCAACCGGAACAATCGTTTGAAGCGCCTCATTGAGCTGCGTGCCCCTGAAATTATTGTGCGCAACGAAAAACGGATGCTGCAGGAAGCTGTGGATGCGCTGTTCGATAACGGTCGCCGCGCACGGGTAATTACTGGGGCGAACAAGCGACCACTAAAATCTTTGTCCGATATGCTCAAGGGTAAGCAAGGCCGCTTCCGGCAGAACCTGTTGGGTAAACGGGTGGATTATTCAGGCCGTTCTGTGATTACCGTGGGGCCCGACCTTATGCTGCACCAATGTGGTTTGCCTAAAAAAATGGCATTGGAATTATTCAAACCTTTTGTGTACCACAAGTTGGAGCAAAAAGGCCTAACCACAACCATCAAAGCGGCTAAAAAGCTGGTAGAAACAGAAGATGAAGTGGTGTGGGATGCTTTAGAAGAAGTGATTCGTGAACACCCCGTGTTGCTAAACCGGGCGCCAACGCTGCACCGGTTGGGGATTCAAGCGTTTGAACCTAAACTGGTAGAAGGTAAAGCCATTCGTCTGCACCCGCTGGTGTGTACTGCCTTTAATGCCGATTTTGACGGTGACCAAATGGCGGTGCATGTGCCCCTGTCGTTAGAGGCGCAGATAGAAGCGCGGGTACTGATGATGTCCACCAACAATATTCTGTCGCCAGCGTCTGGTGAACCGATTATTACCCCGTCACAGGATATGATTCTGGGGGTTTACTGGTTATCTGTCGCGCGATGGAATGAGCCCGGTGAAGGCAAGATTTTTGCCGACCTTGGCGAGCTGGAGCATGCATTGGCCGCCGGCGTGGTGAGCTACCACACCAGAATCAAAGCGCGTTTCCGTGGCAAAACCTACGAAACGTCGGTGGGACGTATGTTCCTGGCTGACTTGTTGCCCAACCATCCAGACCTCACACTGGATATGGTGAATAAGGTGATGACCAAAAAAGATTTGAAAAAGCTGATTCATAAAGTGTATCTGGCATGTGGGCAGAAAAAAACCTGTATCTTTGCCGATAGGTTGATGGAGCTTGGTTTCCGCCATGCAGCCAAAGCTGGTTTATCTTTTGGTAAAGCCGATATGTCCATTCCGCCCGTTAAGTACACTTATGTAGAACAGGCCGAAAAAGAGGTGCTCAAGTTTGAACAGCAATATCAGGATGGTTTAATTACCAGCGGCGAGAAATATAACAAAGTGATCGATATTTGGCAGCGTACCAACGATATGGTTAAGGATGCCATGATGGAAAGTATCGCCAGCCACACCGTCACCCACAATGGCGAAGAGAAGGAACAGCCTTCTTTGAACCCCGTGTACATGATGGCGCACTCTGGCGCGCGGGGTTCCGTCTCGCAGATGCGACAGCTGGCCGGGATGCGTGGCCTGATGGCCAAGCCAAACGGTGAAATTATGGAAACACCCATTAAGGCAAATTTCCGAGAAGGCCTGTCGGTACTGGAATACTTTATTTCTACCCACGGTGCGCGGAAAGGTTTGTCGGATACGGCGCTGAAAACCGCTAACTCTGGTTACCTGACCCGGCGTCTGGTTGATGTTGCTCAGGATTGTGTGATTACCGAACACGACTGCGGCACGGAAGATTACATCACCATGCGCGATATTGTGGAAGGTGGTAATGTGCTGGTAGCGCTCTCTGCCCGTATTCTGGGACGGACAGCCGCACAGGATATTGTCAGCCCATTAACCGGCGACGTTATTTGTGCCCGCAATACCATTATAGATGAAACGCTGGTGAATGAAATTGAGAAAGCCGGTATTGAATCTGTCGCGATTCGCAGCCCGCTGACCTGTAAAACCCGCGATGGTATGTGTACCACCTGCTATGGGCGGGATATGGCGCGCGGTGTACCGGTGACCCACGGTGAGGCTGTTGGTGTGATTGCCGCCCAGTCTATCGGTGAGCCCGGCACCCAGCTAACCATGCGGACTTTCCACATTGGGGGGGCTGCCGCAGCGGGTACGGCTGTATCTAAAGCAGAAGCTGGCCTTGATGGCTTGGTAAGGCTGGAAAATGTTGTCACGATGACCAACTCTGCCGGTGATCATATTGTGATGAGCCGGAATGCTGAGGCTGTGGTGTTGGATAAAAACGAGCGTGAGCGTGAACGGCATAAACTGCCATACGGAGCGGCATTACGGGTAACAGAGGGCGCTATTGAAAAAAGTGCCATGGTGGCCGAATGGGATCCTTATACGGTGCCGATTTTGGTGGAAGCTGCCGGTAATGCTCAGTTTATGGACCTGAAAGAAGGGATTACGATTCAGGAAAATACAGATGAAGCTACAGGTATGTCCAGCCGTCAGGTGGTGGATTGGAAGTCTAATCCTCGTGGTGCCGACCTGAAGCCTGCGATTGTCTTGGTGGACAAGAAAGGTCAGGTTGTCACGCTGCCAAACGGGGTACAAGCGATTTACGCTATGCCTGTTGGTGCGGTTCTGTCGGTAGATGATGGTGCCGAGGTTAAGGCCGGGGATGTTATCGCCCGGATGCCAACCGAGGCTATGAAATCTAAGGATATTACCGGTGGTCTGCCCCGCGTGGCCGAGCTATTCGAGGCGCGTAAACCTAAGGATAGTGCTATCATTAACGAAGTTGATGGCGTGGTTTCCTTTGGTAAAGACCTCAAAGGCAAACGCCGCGTGCTGGTGACCACTGAAGTTTCTGGTGATGAGCCAGAGGTGCGGGAATATCTGGTACCTAAAGGTGTTCACCTGAACGTGCGCGATGGCGACTTCCTGAAAGCGGGTGAAATGCTGGTGGCAGGGGCGATTGACCCCCGCGATGTGCTGCGTGCCCAAGGTATGCAGGGGCTGGCGGATTACATGATTACGGAAATCCAGAGCGTTTACCAGCTACAGGGTGTGGATATTAACGATAAGCACATCGAGGTGATTATGCGCCAGATGATGCAAAAAGTGATGATCCTGAACCCGGGTGCTTCCACCTTTGTGCATGGTGAACTGGCCGACCTGACCGAAGTTGAACAGGAAAATGATCGTCTGATGGCGCAGGGTAAAGAATCGATTGAATACGAGATTTACCTGCAAGGTATTACCAAGGCCAGCCTGACGACCCGGTCGTTTGTCTCGGCAGCATCTTTCCAGGAAACAACCAAAGTACTGACCGATGCCGCCACCTTAGGTAAAATAGACGACCTGAACGGCATGAAAGAGAACGTTATTGTCGGGCGCCTGATTCCAGCCGGTACGGGCCGTATTCTGCAAGATATGCGGAATGCAGAGCTGGCGGAGGATGTTTCCCCACAAACGATTGAGCAGGCGGCCGCTGCGGCCGTTTCCGGCTTCTCTGCCTAATTGGGATGCTACTGAGCGATACTGCAAAAGCCTTTGGCTCTGGCTTATGTACTACTTGTACACGGCGCCGTCGCCAAAGGCTTTTTCGTTAGTCGCTTAGCGCATCCTTTTCTTGAGAAAACTGTTCTCGCCGGCTGTTCAGGGTATCTCTCTAAGTTTGAGGATTGTACACGGCACCGTCGTCAAAGGCTTTTTCGTTAGTCGCTCAGCGCATTCCTTTCTTGAGAAAGCTCTTCTCGTCGGCTTTGCCGCTCTGCTGGCGGGTAGAATTTGCAAACAACTTTATTTATTACGAAAACATTGACAGCGGCAGAGCTTTCCGCTATAGCAGGTGCACTGCGTAGGTTGTGCAAGTGTACAACCCAGTAATCGGTGCCAGGCGACATGCCACTGTGGCGGTACCGGTGAAGACGTTTAAGGAAAACCAAAGGAGTTGTCGCATATGCCAACAATTAATCAACTGGTGCGTAAAGGCCGCAAGCCTGAATATGCGCCTAATAAAGTCCCCGCGCTGGAGGCCTGTCCCCAGCGGCGGGGTGTGTGCACACGGGTGTACACCACGACCCCCAAAAAACCGAACTCAGCCCTGCGGAAGGTCGCTAAAGTACGCTTAACATCTGGCTACGAAGTGATTGCCTACATTCCCGGGGAAGGCCACAACATCCAAGAGCACTCGGTGGTGCTGCTGCGTGGTGGGCGGGTGAAAGACTTGCCCGGTGTGCGTTATCACATTGTGCGTGGGGCATTGGACCTGCAAGGGGTAAAAGATCGGAAGCAATCGCGCTCCAAATATGGCGCGAAGCGGCCCAAGTAATTTAAGGAGTTGGCAAAATGAGACGGAGACGCGCAGAAAAACGCGAAATTTTACCAGACGCAAAGTTTAACGACCGCGTATTGGCGAAATTTATGAACCAAGTGATGGTGGATGGTAAAAAATCCATCGCTGAAAAAATTGTTTACAATGCTTTGGATAACATTGCAAAAACTGCAAAGAAGGACGCTGTTCAGCTGTTCCATACCGCGCTGGATAATGTAAAGCCCGAGCAAGAGGTGCGTTCGCGGCGGGTAGGTGGTGCCACCTATCAGGTACCCATGCCGGTGCGGCCTGCCCGGGCTCAGGCCTTGGCGATTCGTTGGCTGGTGAACTATGCCCGTCAGCGCAGCGAAAAAACCATGGAAGAGCGCCTGACCAAGGAAATTCTGGATGCGGCCGATAACCGTGGCGCTGCCATCAAAAAACGGGAAGACACCCACAAAATGGCCGAAGCTAACCGCGCTTTTGCCCACTTCCGCTGGTAGTGCAAGCTTTTCCCCTCAAGCCCGCTTTGTGCGGGCTTTTTTGGGCTAAAAAATCCAACGTGTTTTTTAACCTTACAGGTTTTATGCCCTTGCATTTCCCATAATTTCCCCGTATAAACCCTTCATTAACCCACGAAATAAATAAAGCAGGAGATGATCCATGGCCCGCCTCAAGCCCTTCCACGAAATGCGCAACATTGGTATTATGGCGCACGTCGATGCCGGTAAAACCACCACCACAGAACGGATTCTGTACTACACAGGCCGGTCGCACAAAATTGGTGAGGTGCACGAAGGTGCGGCAACAATGGACTGGATGGCCCAAGAGCAGGAGCGGGGTATTACCATTACCTCGGCCGCCACAACATGCGAATGGACGCATACCAAAGGTGGCAACGCCCACATGATTAATATTATCGATACCCCCGGCCACATCGACTTTAATATTGAAGTCAAGCGGTCGGTACGGGTACTGGATGGCCTGATTGCCGTATTCTGTTCAGTAGGCGGTGTAGAGCCTCAATCCGAAACCAACTGGCGCCACGCCAACAACTACGGCGTGCCGCGTATCTGTTTTATCAATAAAATGGACCGCATGGGCGCGGATTTCTTCCGTGGGGTGCAAATGATTAAAGATCGTTTAGGTGCCAACGCTGTGCCGATTCAACTGCCCATTGGTAAGGAAGAAGACTTTAAAGGCCTGATTGATTTGGTCACCATGAAAGCATGGATTTGGCAGGGTGAAGATTTAGGTGCCAGCTGGGAAGAAGTTGAGATTCCCGCCGAACTGCAAGCCGATGCCGAAAAATATCGTGCCGAGCTGGTAGAAGCCGCTGTGGAGCAGGACGAAGATGCCATGGTTGCTTATCTGGAAGGCCAAGAGCCTGATGTGGAAACCCTGCAAAGCTGTATTCGCTCGGCGGTGGTTAATATGGCGTTTTTCCCAGTACTGTGTGGCTCTGCCTTCAAAAACAAAGGTGTGCAGCCCCTGCTGGATGCGGTAATTGATTACCTGCCATCCCCCATTCAGGTAGATAAAACAAAACTAGCGGCCACCAACTGTGCCACCGAAGAAGACTTTACGCTGGAAGTGGGCGACGATAAACCCATGGCAGCATTAGCATTTAAAATTGCGACCGATGCTTTTGTGGGCACCCTGACATATGTACGGGTGTACACAGGTACTATTAAGAGCGGTTCTTACGTTTACAATTCCATTAAGGGGAAAAAAGAGCGTGTGGGCCGGATGATGAAAATGCACGCCAACAAGCGAGAGGAAGTGGATGCTCTGGTCGCTGGTGATATTGGTGCCATTGTTGGCCTCAAAGATACCACAACCGGTGATACACTGTGCGATGAAAGCCGGAAAGTGATTCTGGAAAATATTGAGGCTATGGAGCCGGTTATTTCCTTGGCGATTGAGCCTAAAACCAAAGATGCTCAAGAAAAAATGGCCATTGCGCTGGGTAAACTGGTGGCAGAAGATCCTTCTTTTCGCGTCCATACCGACGAGGAATCTGGCCAGACGATTGTGTCTGGTGTGGGTGAATTGCATCTGGATATTATGGTGGATCGGTTAAAGCGTGAATTTAAGGTGGAAGTAAACACCGGGGCGCCACAGGTGGCCTACCGGGAAACCATCACAACCGAGGCCGAGTGCGAAGGCAAGCATGTCAAGCAGAGTGGTGGTCGTGGTCAGTATGGCCATGTGTGGGTGCGGTTTGAGCCGCAGGAACGTGGCACAGGCTTTGAGTTTGAGAATAAAATTGTTGGTGGTACCGTGCCTAAGGAATATATTCCAGCCGTTCAGCAAGGTATAGAATCCGCGCTGAAAAATGGTATGTTGGCAGGTTATCCGGTTGAGGATGTAAAGGCTACTCTGTACGATGGTTCGTACCACGATGTGGACTCTTCCGAGATGGCGTTCAAAATGGCGGGTATTCTGGCCGTCAAAGAAGCCGCCAAAAAATGTAATCCCATTATTCTGGAGCCGATTATGAAGGTAGATGTTGCCACCCCATCTGACTACATGGGCGATATTATTGGCGACCTTTCTTCCCGCCGGGGGCAGGTGCAAGGCACCGAGGATTTGGGCACAACCACTAATATTACGGCGATGGTGCCGTTGGCCACCATGTTTGGTTACGCCACAGCCATGCGGAGTATGTCGCAAGGCCGCGCTAACTTTAGCATGTTGTTTGATCACTACGAGCCGGTGCCGAGTAATGTGGCAGAGGAGCTACGCACCAACAAAGCCGCCTAAAATAAATTAATATCCAAAACAAAAAAGCGTGGTTTTTTGTTTTGTCCCGGGTTCTACCCGGAGCCCGGGACTATTCCTCGCTCACTGCGTTCGCTCCGGCATAGCTAGCTTGCTACGCAAGCAGAGAAAACTCTACTCAACAGTGCTGCGCATGGGTTTTGTCTGCGCTGCGGTCGCCTTATGTACGCCAAAAGTACACGGCGTCTAACGTTCTCGTTAAACCCTTCCGCCATCTTTTGCGCAGCAAAATACGGCGGATCGCTGGCGGCGTCCGTGACGCATTATCCCCAGTAACTGGCAATCCATGGGGTTGGGCGCAGGGTTTTGTAAATTTTTTTCCATTGTTGCCCGGGTTTGGTTGGCCATTCACCGCGTAGGGCTTCATCCGGGTCGGGCTTGCCATGAAAGACCACAATCCGCGCATTGGCTGGTAGCTGTGGTGTTTGCCACAGGCGTTGTGGCCATGGGGGGAGGATATTTTCCTTAAAACTGACGCACCAATCAGCAGGCCAAAAGCGTTGTTCATCCCGCGGCTGTAAAATGGCGGATATATACCGTTGCTCAATTTTATATGTCTCATAAATACCTGCGATATCGGCCTTGAAGTCGTGCAGAATCTCGGGAAATTGCCCAATGGGGAAACGAAAAACCGAGGTGTTGCCGGTGAGTTTATCTGGCTCGGTCCAGTTGTGAATAACGCAAAACTTACCCGGTTCGTAAGTAAAAAAATCGTCCAGCGGGCCAGTAATCAGCAAATCCACATCCAGAAACAGCGCATCACCTTGCAAATCAAACAAGGGGTTATCCCACACCAATAGCTTTAGCCACGGCTTGTTTTGCAGGTGAGGGGGCAAGTCATCATTCAACGGCGGCAGGGGCTTGGTTTCAACGGCGGAATGCAAGCCCGTCGGGTCATCGGTAATGCACACAAACCGATAATCCTGCCCGACGCTGCCCTGCATATTTTTTTGCACATGCGTAAACAAATGGTTCACAAACTCAGGCCCGTAGCGGGTGCCCCATTTCATACAAATAATATTTTTCGTGATGGTCATGGTTTTAATTAAACCATAACAAAACGCCAAGCGCCATCTCCATCCCCGGCACGGTCAGGATAGCGCACACCCCCAGCGTGGCCAACGCAAACACAAACCAGAGGGCAATCCAGAAACCTTCCGGCAGAATCATGGTTTTTTTTGCCAATTCGGCGCCATCGCCCACCAGTTGCCCATCAATCAGATGCAAAGGCGCACGAATAGCATTCAGCATAACATAAATACCAATAAACTGAAGGGCATACGCCACATAAGGCTGCATGTCTTTAAAATAAAGTGGCAGGCCATACAGCAAGCCCATGGCTAGCATAATCAGCAGGGTGATGGGATCCCGCACCCAGAGCAGCGTGGCCAGCGCCAGCAGCCCCAGCTCCACAGCCAGCAGAATAATGCTGCCATCATTGCCCAGATGCCAACCGGTTAAATACAAATACGCCCCCCACAGGCTAGCCCCCGTGTAGCCTGCCAGCAGAATAAAAAAGCCCCAGCCGCCCCGCGTGGTGCAGAGCCCCGCCCCGTTCAGGGATAACTTAATGCGCTCCACCCGGCCGCCGCTCAGCATGGCGGCAATACCGTGGGAGAGCTCGTGGTAATAGGTTTCCAACCACTGAAAAGGATGCCTGAGGGGCGTTTTCCCCAGAAACAAGGCAACAAATGTCATACCGAGGAAGAGGGAAAGTGTCATAAACCTGTAGATTTTTTGCCAGCAGCAGGGCCAAACGTCAGTTTGCCCTCTACTTCATCCGCGCCAATAAGTACGACTGGGATGGTATCCCCCGGGCGTAATTTGTGGCCGGTACGCTGGCCTTCCAGCGATTGGCGTTTTTCGTTATATTGGTAATAATCGTCTTGCATCAGGCGGACGGGCAGCAAGCCCTCGGCCACATCTTCCACCCGGACAAAACAGCCAAATTTTTGTACACTTATGATGGTCGCATCGTAGGTTTTACCAACATGCTGCTGGTAAAAACGGCTAATCATCCGGTCGCGTGCTTCCCATTCGGCCTGTTGGGCACGGCGTTCCGTCAGGTTAATATGTTCGGCTACTTTGGCCAAGGGTTTGACGCTATGCTGATGACCACCTGCCCCCAGATTTAACTTGGCAATCAGCGCACGATGCACAATTAAATCGGCATAGCGACGGATGGGGCTGGTAAAATGGCTGTAATGGCTGAGCGCCAGCCCAAAGTGCCCAATATTTTCCGCATCATACTTGGCTTGTTGCTGCGTTTGCAGAATCATGCGCATCAGAACATCTTTGGCTGGATGCGCATTAACCATACGGGTGAGGCGGGCAAAATCGTGGGCTTGCGGGGTTTGGCCGCCCGAAAATTTAAGGGCATGTTGGCGCAGAATATTTTTCAGTACGTCCAGTTTTTCTGGGCCGGGTTCAGGGTGAATACGGTATAGGCCGGGTGTGCTGGTGGTGGCCAGGGTTTTAGCTGCGGCAACATTGGCCAATACCATACATTCTTCAATAAGTTGATGCACAAATAGCCGCTTGCGGTTGGCCACACCGGTCACCTTGCCTGTATCATCCAGCAGCAGACGGGATTCGGGAATATCCAAGTCTAGCGCATGGCGGTTTTGGCGCGCCTTGAGTAAGATTTTAACCGCCGCTGCCAGTGGCTGCAGGGTGCTGGCCAGCACAGGCGCACTTTGCTCATCCTGTTGGCCTTGCAGGGCGGCCTCGGCTTGTTCGTAGGTGAGGCGGGCATGGGAATGCATCACCGCCCGCACAAATTTATGGTTACGCAAGCGCCCCTGATCATCCATATACAAATGTACGGCCAGCACCGGCCGATCGGTATGGGGTATCAGGCTGCACAGGTTATTACTTAGGCGTTCCGGCAGCATAGGGACGACCCGATCCGGAAAGTACACAGAGTTCCCGCGTTTTTCCGCTTCTTTATCAAGTGCCGAGTCGGGCGTTACATAGGCCGAGACATCCGCAATCGCCACAATAATATGATACCCCCGCTCGGTGCGTTCGGCCCACACGGCATCGTCAAAGTCGCGGGCATCTGCACCATCTATGGTAATCAGGGGCGTGTTGCGTAAATCTTCCCGTTCGTTTGTGAGGGTGAAGGGCGCTAACGCATCTGTTTCGGCCATTACTTCGGCAGGAAATGTGGTGGGAATGTTATAGTTTTCCAGCGCAATCATACTTTCTTGGCCGCTGGTATCCGGCGCGATAACATCCACCACGTTACAGGGGGTTGGCCCTTGCGGTGGCCGACGCTCTGCCTTCACCCGCAGCACTTGCCCATTCTGGTAATGGCTGGCCTGTTCGGTTTTGCTTAATACAAAAGGTATACTGGCCAGCTGGCGGTTGAGGGCGCGTAGCTGTGTGCCACTGGCCAGCACGGCGAGGAAAGAATCGTTGGCATCGTTACGTTGATGTGCAGGCTTACCCGGCCGACGTGGCGGCTGATTTTTTTTATCCCGCGGGATAATATTTGTTTTGTCTTTATGGCGGGCTAATTTTGTGTTGCCGCTTGGCTTTGCGGGGCGTTTACCGCGTTTGCTCGGCGTTTTTGGGGGAGGGGCAGATTTTGAATAAGGCATAACCTACCTATAACTGAAAATAGCATAAAATGCGAACTTTTCCCCATGTGACGTATGCCCCAAATACGTATAGTCGTTTAACTATGCGCCAAATACTGGCGGATGGTGGTGTGGCCATCGCCCAGATAGGTGGTATCCAAAAAATTATCGTAAACAGCATCGCCCAGTTGGGCGGCGGCGTTTAGGCAATGCACCAGATAATCCGGTGCAGGGTATAAATCTTGCCGCCAGATGGGCTCGGTGGTGGCGTTTAGGTAGGCTTGCCACATATCGGCGCGGATGGGGTCGGTACTGCACAGGGTGGCGCACTCGCTTTCGTTGGTAAAATCCCCCATGCACAGCAGCCCATAATGCTGCGTGCCATCGGCTTCCTGAAAAGGCACAGGCTCCAGTTTATAATCAAACTCGCGGCGCAGCAGGGCGGGATACTCCTCGGGCGGTATGGCAAAGGCCGTAACCTGCATGGTGGTGTGGGCTGCGGGTAAGGCACTGAGGGTGGCACAGGTTTTGTCGGTGGGCATGGGGTCGCCCCGTAATACATGGGTGGTACTGATTTTATTAAAGGCACGGCAATAGCCGGCCAGCTGAACCACGCGAAAATGTTGTAACCCCGGGCAGGTTTTGCGGGCACTGGCCGGGCAGAGCAGGGAGCCAATCCCTAAAATAGTGATATTTTTTGGCATGGGG
>CAZDNZ010000013.1:0-13589 GCA_964506925.1 uncultured Pseudomonadales bacterium
GGGCCAGCGGTGTGGGGGGCTTCTGTCATCGCATCGCTATAGAAAAAGAGGACATCCCCGCTGTTGGGGTGCAGGGTACCAGTGGTGGGTTCAAAGCCGGTGGTAGTTAAGCCCAAAGGCAACCCGGCCGAGGGGAGAAAGGTGGGTGTTTTATCGGTTTCGCTGGGCAGATACGCCGGCGAGGGGCTGCCACAGGCGGCATAATTAAATGTGCGGGTGGGCATGTGGTAAGTGGCGCAAATGGCCGTGGCAAATTGATCCACCGCCAGCATATCGTACAAATCATGATTCACGCGGGTGGCAAAGGCTGCCGGGTTGGCCATTAAGGCTTTATGCTGCATACATAAGGTATGCAAATAAATGGTGTGCATAGCCGCGCTGGTGCCGTGGCCGGTGAAATCGGTCAGAATCAAAAATATAGATTCATCATCCAGCGCAAAAACATTCCAGTAATCTCCCGCTAAGCGTGCGCAGGGTTCAAACAGGCTGCCCATTTCTAAACCATAATGGGCGGCCATGGTGCTGAGCGTTTGCGGGCTGGGCATCAGGTAGGCTTGGTGGGCGCGGGCGGCTTGTAAATCCTGCATCATTTGCAGGTTTAAGTGGCGCATATGGCGGATATTTTTACTGCTGAGCAAATGTGTGCCCACGCGGCTGATCAGTTCCACCGGCTCAACCGGTTTAAGAATATAATCCACCGCCCCCACATTAAACCCTTCGGTACGGCTGATACGATCCTTGAGGCCCGTAAGCAAAAGAACCGGAATATCCCGCGTGGCCGCCGTAGATTTGATAATCCGGCATACCTCAAAGCCGTTCATATCGTCCATAATTACATCCAGCAGAATGAGATCCGGCAGGTGTGTCCGTATTTGGTCGAGCGCTTCATGGCCAGAATCTGCCGTTATAATATGTTGAAAGCCGTGATGTGCAAGCTGGTGGCGCAACAGGATGCGGTTACTTTCCTGATCGTCCACAATCAAGATGGTGCCTGTGCTTTTCGCTTCCTCAAGGGTGGGCAAATGAAACGCATGATGATGTTCATGGCGGGTAAAATGCAGGTACAGCCGGCGGCCTTGATCTTCGAGGGTAACGTTTGTGGCAATGGCTTGAATCAGCGGCAGGCCACGGCCATGGTAGGCTTCCGGGTCTGGCGCGGGCAGTTCTGTTATATCAAAGCCCGGGCCGGTGTCTTGAATCCAGATATGTAGCCCATCGTGCTGTTGAAAGATATAAATCCCAATGGGTTTTTGGCCAGCGGGTGTATCGAGTGCGCGGTAAACCTCGGCATAGTATTTATTTTTGTCTTTGTCGGCCTGTTTTAGGCTGCTGTTTATTTGCAGGTTGCCATGTTCAATGGCATTGGTTATGGCCTCGTGCAGCACCAGGCGTAATGCCAACGCCCGGTGTTCGTGCAGGGCGCCTTCCGCCAGAATCCGGTTGGTAATTCCTTCCGCCAGCCGCGGGGAATACATGCGCTTGCTTTCACCAACAATCATCAGAATGGGCGAGCCCTGTGCATGGGGGGGCAAGGTTAGGGCTGGCGCAATATGCGCGGCGGCGGACGTTAAAAAATAGGCCTGATGATCCTGTACCAAAATAGCCAACAGGTCGCTTTCCGCATTTTCGGTGGTGCTGAAGAGGGCGCTGGTAAGGCAAATCTGCTGTGTGCCTGTCTCGAGGCCGAGGGCGGTACTCACCTCGGTGGCCTTGGCATCTAGGTGGGTGAGTTTATGGAATTGAAAACGTCGCACAGCTTACCTATCCTCATTTAGCTTAACAATTACCTATTGTTAAGTTTTCAAATCGCGCCGCTTACTTTGGCAAAGCCAAAGAGAGCCTTGCATTTGGTCATGCACAAACTTAAGCCGCACACACAGATAAACCAGTTGAGCAGGCTACAGGTTTTCGTCGTCGGCAAATCGGATGGTAAACAAGCGGTCAAAGCGCACCAGCTCCAGCACTTGGCGCGGTTGGCCAGCGGGCACATTCACCAGCGTTAAGGGGCAGCTTTGGCTTGCAGCCTCGTGTTTGGCATACATCAACATACCCAGCCCGGCAGAATCCAGCACTTGTACCTCGGTAAAATCCAATTCGATCTGCGTTGGATTTTTGGCCATTAACTGCTTAAAGGCATCCCGAAAGGCATCGTGTACGCTGAAATCGAAGGCTTTTGGCAAATTCAGGACAAATTTATGATGTTCTTGCTCTTGGGGTTCTAGGGTCATATATCCTCCGTTACGTTTATGATTTAGCCTTATTTTGGCGAGTGTGTTTTGCGGCGTCTTGGTTGTGTATATCATTTTTTATTCCATGGTGGCATTATTACACAGCGGGTGTTAAACTTCATATATTGAGGGTTAAAAATAATCAGTAAAAGCCATGTAAACAATGGGCTTAGCCGGCTCTAGGTGCACAAGTTGGTTTTTATGCTGATAGCCGCAATGTACAACCAGAAAAGAAAGTTTATCAGACAATGGACAAACAAAAAGCCTTGGAATCAGCCATTTCCCAAATTGAAAAGCAGTTTGGTAAAGGCTCTATTTTGAAAATGGATGAAGGCGCAGTCGTCGAGAATATTAAGGCCATCTCGACCGGTAGCTTGGGGCTGGATATTGCCCTTGGCATTGGCGGCCTGCCCCGCGGCCGCATTATTGAGGTTTATGGGCCAGAGTCTTCGGGTAAAACCACGCTGACCCTGCATGCCGTGGCCGAGGCGCAAAAAGCCGGGGGTACTTGTGCCTTTGTGGATGCCGAGCACGCGCTGGATACCGAATATGCCAAAAAATTAGGCGTACAAGTGCATGATTTGCTTATTTCGCAGCCCGATAGCGGCGAGCAAGCACTGGAAATTGTGGATACGCTGGTACGGAGTGGCGCGGTAGATGTTGTTATTGTCGATTCTGTGGCTGCCCTAACCCCCAAAGCAGAGCTGGAAGGCGAAATGGGCGATACCCATGTGGGCTTGCAGGCTCGCCTGATGAGTCAAGCCTTACGGAAGCTGACGGGCTCCGTCTCGCGGAGCGATTGTATGGTGGTGTTTATTAACCAGATTCGGATGAAAATTGGCGTGATGTTTGGTAACCCTGAAACCACAACAGGCGGGAATGCCCTCAAGTTTTACAGTAGTGTGCGGATGGATATCCGCCGTACTGGCGCCATCAAGGATAAAGATGAAGTGGTAGGGAACAGCACCCGGGTGAAAGTGGTGAAAAACAAAGTAGCCCCGCCGTTCCGGGAGGCGAACTTTGATATTATGTACGGCGAGGGGATTTCCAAAACCGGTGAAATTATCGATATGGGCGTGGAAAAGAATCTTATTGAAAAAGCCGGGGCTTGGTTTAGCTATGGGAGCCAACGGATTGGCCAAGGGCGGGAAAATGCCAAGCAATGGCTTAAGGATAATCCAGCCGCCATGGCCGAAATTGAAGCAAAAATCCGTGGTGAAAACGTGATACTAGATGCCACATCAGAAACAACCACCAAGCCCGAGGCAGACGCGGCCTAAGCATATGGCTGTGCCCTGTTTTGATGCGGCGCTTAAGCTGCTGGGACGGCGGGCTTATGCGGTGCAAGAGATGCAAACCGCGCTGGCGCGCAAGGGCTATGTGGCGGCCGATATTACCGAGACCCTATCGCGCTTGCACGAGCACCAACTGCTGGATGATGCTGCCTACGCCCGCGGGCGTGCCCGCTACCGCGCAGAGGTCAGCCGGTGGGGACGCCAGCGGATTGCGCAAGAGCTGCGCGCTAAGGGGGTTGCCACCGAGGTGGCTGCCGCCGCGTTGGCTGCCTTGACGGAGGGAGCTCAAGAAACCTCGGAAACCTCTGTGCCGCATGATTTTCAGGAAACAGCGACTGATTTATTGCAACGTAAATTTAAGCCATTACCGCCTGTGCCGGATACGGCCGATTTTGCCACACGGCAGGCTGCTTACACAGAACTGGAAAAGGCAAAAGCTCGTCGCCTGAATTTTTTGCTGCGGCGGGGATTCAGCCATACCGAAGCGCAGCAAGCCTTGGCGGCACATGCTGATAAATTGGCAGATGACAGTACCTGATGGTGCGTGTATGTTTGGTTTTATGTCTAACACCCCACCGATCAACACCTCGCGCGAACTGTTCAAACTTATTTGGCCTTTTCGTTGGCGCTTAGGGGTCGGTTTAGGGGCTGTGGTTATCACCACATTGTGTATGTTGGCCATCCCGCAGTATCTGAAAGCCGTATTTGATGAGGCGTTGCAGCATAAAGATGTGGCGCAATTAAACAGTGTGTTTTTCATGATGAGTGGCGTTGTGTTGTTGTTGGCTTTTATGGCTGGTGTGCGCAACTTTTTTCTTCGTTATACAGCCATGAAAATTATTGTTTCTCTGCGCTGCCGAGTTTTCCAGCATGCCTTAGGTTTAGATATAGGATACTACGAAATAAAATCAACCGGGGAAATCCTTTCCCGTATGATCAATGATATTGAGATAGTTCTCAGTTTTATCCGCACCAGCTCGGTGCAGTTTGTCCGGGCATTTTTTTTAAGTATTGGGGCACTGGCGTTTTTATTTTACATGGAATGGCAATTGACATTGATGCTGCTGGTCGTGGGGCCGGTTTTTGTCATTATGCTCTGGCAGATTGGTCGGTTTAGTCGTAAACGTTCCAAAGCCAGAACAGATGCATTTGCTAAAGCGATGGCTGTGGTGGAATCTGCCATTACAGGCATCCGTACGGTGCGTGTTTTTGGTGCCGAAAACCAAACTTATCTGCTGCACAATAATTTCATACAAAAATGTATCGGATTGACCTTTGAAATTGATCTGGCGAATGCTTTTTTCCTCGCCATTGTTATATTAACTGGTTTTTCTGGCGCATTGCTGACATTATATTATGGTTCTTATCAGGTTATTAACGGCGATATTAGCCTCGGTACCTTAATGGCCTATTTTCTCACGCTGGCATTTCTGGCGGATGGTTTGGGCAATCTGGCGCAGTTTTGGCCAGCCTATCAGGAGGCTTTGGGCAGCACGGAACGGGTGTTTGAGCTTTTGGCCGAACAACCCAAAGTGACCGAGGCCGCACAGCCTGTTCCCCTACCTGCGGTGCAGCGGGGGCGGGCGGTAACATTCGAGAACGTGGGGTTTCATTATCCCAGCCGTGCGGTAGATGATCGCGCCATTCACGAGTTTGCATTACAGGTGGCACCGGGGGAAACCGTGGCATTGGTGGGGCCCAGTGGTGGCGGCAAAAGTACCTTGTTTAGCCTGTTACTGCGGTTTTATGATGTGCAGCAGGGCGCTATTCTGTTGGATGGTGTGGATGTGCGCCAGCTGGCGTTTCCGGATTTACGTCGTGCCGTATCCTTGGTGGCGCAAGAGCCCACGATTTTTAGTGCCAGCGTGTACGAGAATGTTGCCTATGGTGCGCCAGATGCAACAGAGGCCGAGGTCATGGCCGCGGTGCGGGCAGCCCATGCCTGGGACTTTATTCAGGATTTACCAGCCGGTTTAGCCACCGAAGTGGGCGAGAAGGGCGTGCGTTTGTCTGGCGGGCAAAAGCAGCGGCTGGCGATTGCGCGCACCATTCTGACCGATCCGGATGTTTTGCTGTTGGATGAAGCCACCAGCCACCTAGATGCTGCCTCGGAACAGCATGTGCAAGCAGCGCTGGAGGCTTTACAGCAAAACCGCACCACATTGGTGATTGCCCACCGCCTGAGTACCGTAAAAAATGCGGATCGGATTGTGGTGTTAGCACAGGGGCGCAAAATTGCCGAAGGCAAGCACAGCGCACTCCTTAAAAGTTGCCCATTATACAAAAAACTGGCGCAGCTGCAATTGCTGGATTGAGTAATGACCGCCTTCCACTTAAAAAGGTACTTCTTGATAGGAATACTGCCGCTGGCGCAGGTAGCCTAAAGCATCTGGATCCACTTCCCCTAATTTTAGTTGGCGGGGGCCGGTGGGGTCGGCCAGCACAAAGGTTTCGCCAGCCACTTTAATGGCCTTATCTCCTTGGGTGGGCAGTTGTTTTATCCCAACAAACGCATGGCCGGGCACATAAACAATCAGCAAGCGCATGTTGGGGAAAAAATTACGCAGCAGCGCCGCCAGCGCCACACTTTTTGTATCGCAATCGCCACGGTTATTCAGCAGCAGGCCGTAAGGTGTCTGGAAGCCGGCACCATTACTGGTTTGGCGGTTCAGCAATTGGTCGTAGGGTAGGCTTTGCAAAAAACTCAGCAGGTAGTTTATCTGGGCGCGGTGACCGCTGGCCGGCATATTACTCGCCATTGCTGTGGCGACTGGCCGCATGGCCGCAATATAACGCTTGGCAATCCGGCGGTGGTCGGGCATAACCCGGTTATCGAAACGGGTGTAAAAGGTCTGCCGGAGGAAATCTTCCTCCGCATTGGTTTTGATGGTTTGCATCTGGCTTTGCAGGTTATTTACTTCGTCCGGGCTATAGCCAAGAAAGTTAAATTGAATCTTGTTTGCTTGCGGCGTAACGATCAGAGACTTGCGCCCCACACTTTGGGCGGTGGCAAATGTTTGCAGCGCTTGGGTGGTATGCGCCATCATCGCCTTGTTACTAAATGATTGAAACTCGCTATTGCCTTGTTGCAGCTCTTTTTGTGGCAGGCGGAAAGTTACGCGTTGACGCTCTTGCGCATGATTCAGCCATGTGTAGCTGAGTATGGCATCTGTGGCATCGTAAGCACGTTGAAACTGCAGCTGCTTAGCGTGCAGCACAGGTGTGGTCAGCAGGCATAAGGGCAGCCAGAGCCCCAGTATGGTGCGGATAATTATCATTGCTTCATCTTATGGTAGCTGATAAAAGAAAATCTAGTCATTTACGGCTGTTTTATAAAATAAGCCAATACAAGTTTGCACAAAGGAGTTTGCATTATGAAAATCAACGGCAATGAAATTCGCCCCGGCATGGTGCTGGAACATCAGGGAAAACTCTGGCGGGTGCTTAAAATTGCCCATACGCAGCCGGGTAAAGGGGGTGCTTACACACAGGCAGAAATGAAAAGCCTGGAGGGGACAAAACTGAACGAGCGCTTCCGAAGCGATGAAAAAGTAGAGCGTGCCCGGCTGGAACAGCGCGATATGCAGTATTTGTTTGATGAAGGCGAAACACTGGCCTTTATGGATATGACAACCTACGAGCAAACCAGCCTGCCAAAGGATTTACTGGGCGATCAACTGGTTTGGCTCGCAGAAAACATGACCGTTAAAGTAGAATTTTATGGCGAAAATGCCGTCGGTTTAGAAATGCCGCAAACTGTAAAGCTGGAAGTTGCGCAGGCCGATCCGGTGGTTAAAGGGCAAACAGCCAGCAGCAGCTACAAGCCCGCCACATTGGTGAATGGCGCGGATATTCTGGTGCCCCCCTACGTAGAAGCCGGCCAATTGGTTGAGATTTACACTGCGGATGGTACATTCGCAGGCCGGGGGTAGGGCGTATGCAGGCAAACCCACACATTTTACATTTGCAGCGGCTGCTGGATGATTACGGTACAGATTATCGGCGCGCCTTGGCAGATGTGCAGTTAAAACGTGTGACCGCGCAACAGGCCGAAACAGCAGGCACGGCGCTGGTCACGAAAACCATCCGCGTTATCGAGCAGCATTTGGCCAAAGGGCGGCAGCCGGTGATTCAGGAAGCGGCAGAGGTCGGCTGGCAGGTGTGGTGCGATGCTCCTGTTGTGCTGCAACGTGGCACAAACAGCTTGTTTGGGGTGGTGTTATGGTATCATGGAGAGGTTCGGTTTGCCGTAGCGTTGGATTTTGAAAATCAGGTATTGTATTGGGCTGGCCCGGGAGAAGGGGCGCATATGGGCCAAAAAGCCCGGGTGGCCGACCGCGCCACAGTGGCAGGGGCTTTTATTAGTGTGCCCGCCTGGCCGGTGCCAGCCGGCTTAACCGAGCAGGGCGCGCAGGTGCTTATTTCCCAGCAGCCCTTGGCCGATGTGCTGGCCGTGGCGCAAGGGGCGCAAGATGGTTGTGTGCAGGCCGGCTTGCCTTATACCCATAATGCTGCGGCACAAATGTTTATACAGGAAGCGGGCGGGCTGCTAACCGATAAAAAAAGCCAACCTCTGACCGCCACCACCCAGTGTATTGTTGCGGCCAACAGCAAGTTGCAAGGGCAGTTGCTGAAAGCACTGCACGCCTAACGCCATGGATTTCTTGACGCACCTCTCGCAAGCTGGTTACGAGGTGTGGCTGTTTATGAAATCTTTTGTAGTGGCGTGGGCTATTGCCGTGTTTGTTGCCAGTATGTTCTGGAAAATTTATGGCCCGCAGGAGCGCGATGGCTTACTCTGGTTTGTACCGCCATTTTTGATGGGCACGTTTATAATACTGCCTGCCTTGTATTTAGTGGCCTATCTGTTCTAAAGTATACCTGCTGTCATGAAAGGATATGATGTTGATACATGAAATAACCCCACAGGAAGCCCACGAGCAACTGCGCTTGGGCAAAGCTTTGTTAGTAGATGTGCGCGAGCCGGACGAGTTCCGCGCCGAACATATTGTGTATGCCATGTCGGTGCCGGGTACCCAGTTTGCCGAGGTGATACAACAGCTGGATGTGCAGCCCGAGCAAACCATTCTGTTCCATTGCCGAACCGGGCCGCGGGCGCACATGGCATGTGTGCGGGCGCAGGAGGCAGCGGCATTGGTCAACCCTATGGCTAATATTACCGGTGGTATTGAAGGTTGGAAGCAAGCCGGCCTACCGGTGGTGCGGGTAGAAAGCGGGCAGCCGCGGGTGTCTATTTTTCGGCAGGTACAAATGATTGTGGGCGGCTTGGTGGCTTTTTTCACCGTGCTTGGTTTTATCTGGCACAGTGCTTTTTTTGCGTTGGCCGGCCTGTTTGGGGCTGCGCTTATGGTAGCGGGCATCACCGGCTGGTGTGGCTTGGCGCTTTTCTTGGCCAAAATGCCGTGGAATAAGTAGAATTTAATAATGATGAACATAAAAAACCGCCCCGAAGGGCGGTTTTTGCGGATGTGAGGAGGGGTTACATCATACCCATGCCACCCATACCGCCCATGCCACCCATACCAGCGCCTGCAGCGGTATCGCTGCCTTTTTCTTCCGGCAGATCGGTAATCATAGCCTCGGTTGTGATCATCATACCACCAACAGATGCGGCGTCCTGCAATGCTGTACGGACAACCTTTGTGGGGTCGATGATACCAGCCTTGAACATGTCCACAAACTCGCCAGTGGCGGCATTGTAGCCTTCGGCTGTCGATTTGGCTTCCTTCACCTTACCGGCAATTACCGCACCATCTTCGCCAGCATTATTGGCAATCGTGCGCAAAGGTGACTCTAATGCGCGGCGGACAATACTTACCCCAACGGCTTGGTCGTCGTTGGGTGTTTGTACATTATCCAGCACACTCAGGCAGCGCAGCAGCGCAACACCACCGCCAGCAACCACACCTTCTTCCACAGCGGCGCGGGTAGCGGCCAAGGCATCATCGATGCGGTCTTTCTTCTCTTTCACTTCGATTTCGGAAGAGCCACCCACTTTAATCACGGCAACACCACCGGCCATTTTGGCCAGACGCTCTTGCAGTTTTTCGCGGTCGTAGTCGGAAGTGGTTTCGTTTATCTGGCTACGGAGTTGCTCGCAACGAGACTCGATCGCTTTTTTGTCGCCGGCGCCATCAACGATGGTTGTGTTGTCTTTGGTCAGCGTAACACTACCTGCTGTTCCCAGCATATCCAGCTGGAGGCTTTCCAGACTCAGGCCGGTTTCTTCCGAGAAGTAAGTGGCGCCGGTGAGGGCCGCAATATCTTCCAGCATGGCTTTGCGGCGGTCACCAAAGGCAGGGGCTTTCACTGCGGCCACTTTCAGGCCACCGCGCAGCTTGTTTACGACCAGAGTGGCCAGCGCTTGGCCTTCCACATCCTCGGCAATAATCAGGAATTCACGGCTGGACTGGGCGATAGGCTCCAGTACGGGCAGCAGTTGTTCCAGATTGCTGATTTTTTTATCGGTGACCAGAATGTACGGCTCTTTCATTTCCACCGTCATTTTTTCGGAGTTTGTCACAAAGTAAGGCGACAGGTAACCACGGTCAAACTGCATACCTTTAACGGTCTCCAGCGTGGTTTCCAGCCCTTTGGCTTCCTCTACAGTAATGACGCCTTCCTTGCCCACAGTTTCCATCGCTTCGGCAATAATTTTACCGGTTTCGGCATCACCATTGGCTGAAATGGTCGCCACCTGCTCAATTTCGGTTTGACCAGCAACAGGCTTCATTTGTTTACGCAGCTCGGCCACCACCAAATTGGCAGCTGTATCGATACCACGTTTTAAGTCCATTGGGTTCATACCTGCAGCGACAGATTTCATCCCTTCTGTAACAATCGCTTGCGCCAGTACGGTGGCGGTGGTGGTGCCATCCCCCGCCAGATCGGCGGTGCGGCTGGCCACTTCGCGCAGCATTTGGGCGCCCATGTTTTCAAATTTGTTGGGCAAGGAAATTTCCTTGGCCACGGAAACACCATCCTTGGTAATACGGGGTGAACCGAAGGATTTATCCAGCACCACATTACGGCCTTTCGGGCCCAGTGTGGCCTTTACGGCGTCGGCCAGCGTGTTAACGCCGGCGAGCATGCTTTGGCGTGCTTCGTTACTGAATTGAATTTGTTTAGCTGACATGATTGTGTCCTTTTCTTTATGCTTTATGCGGTCATTTTTGCGATGATATCGTCCTGCTTCATAATCAGCAGTTCGGTCGCCTCTACTTTAATTTCTGTGGCGGCCCACTTGCCGAACATGACGCGGTCGCCCACTTTAATGTCCATCGGTTGGCGCTCGCCTTTATCGTTCAGGTTGCCAGGGCCAACAGCCACAACTTCACCTTCCTGAGGCTTTTCTTTGGCAGAATCTGGAATGATAATACCGCTGGCGGTGCGCTCTTCGGCTTCCAGCCGTTTAACCACTACACGGTCGTGCAGGGGTTGGATTTTTTCGCTCCATTTGGACATGATAGACATATCTCCTTCTTGGTTATCTGATTTAGCACTGTAAGTGCACGAGTGATACTATGAACAGAAAAACAGGTGATTGCAAGCAAAAAATTATCACTCTTTGATTTAAGTGATAAGTAACATATTTCCATCATAGCTTAGTGTGCTGAATCTGCAAGCCCGCTGCCCCTTAATGCAGCAAAAAAAGGATGGTGGCGCAAAAATGATTGAGTTTACCGCAGGAGGCAGGTAACTTATACGTATGACCAGCAAAGATCAGCGTGATATTATTTTATCTCCAGCGGAGAAAAAAGCCGCAGAACCCGTACTGCAATACTTGGAACCTGCCTACACCAACGGCAAAAAGGAAATGGTTATTAATCGCCCCGGGCAGGTTGCGTATGAGGATTTGGCAGGCGAGTGGTCCTTTATCGATGCGCCGGAGCTGACAACCGATAACCTTCTGCAATTTATGAACATCATGGCAGATCGCACCAATCAGACCTATAACATTGCGAACCCTATACTTTCCGTTAAGTTGCCGGGTGGGCATCGTGCGCAGTTTGTGGCGGGGCAGCAAAATGCCAAGCGATTTTCCATGGCGGTGCGTTTATATGGCGAAAGAGACTTCTCTCTCGATGATTATGTGATGGAAGAAGCCGATAAAAAAGCCCTAACCGAGGCTATTATTGGTAAAAAAACGATTCTTATTTCCGGAGGGACGGGCTCAGGTAAAACCAGTTTTATGAATGCCTTGCTGCAATATATTCCAAAGGATGAGCGACTGGTGGTGCTGGAAGATGTGCCAGAATTACGGGTACCGCATGAAAATACCTGCATGTTTTTGTTTGCAAATTTTTCAAAATCTGGCGGGGTGGGGCGCCAGGCGCAGGTGAATGAGTTGTTAAATGCCACCCTGCGGTTGCGCCCCGACCGTATTATTATGGGGGAAATCCGCAAAGAAAATGCCTTTACCTTCTGTAGTGCCATTAACACCGGCCACCGAGGCAGTATGGCGACGGTGCACGCTAATTCCCCCAAAGCAGCGCTAGACGCAGTGATTAACCGGGTGCTATTAAATGGCGATACGGCCGAAGCCGCGATAAAAATTTTGCATAAACAACTTGTTGATGATTTATATGGCGTGGTTCAGCTCGAGCGGCGGGGGGCGGAAATTCATGCTTGGTTTGAAAAAATAGAGAATGTAGCCCTGTTATAGATGTATCTATAGATTTACGATAAATTTACCGCTTGCAACCTATGGTTGTAATATGTATGATAGGACAGACCAATAAGAAAGGGATGTCCATCATGAACTCAGTTGCTCACCTTATAGACCATGTACCCCCGCGGGTTTCGCGTACTCGGTATGTTTGCCAGACCCTCAAGCATCTGATTGCCACCGGCAAACTTAAAGCCGGCGATCGTCTGCCAACCGAGGCAGAGTTATGTGTGCAGTTTAACGTATCGCGCACGACCCTGCGGGAGGCGATTCAGGCCTTACGCGCGGGCGGCTATTTACAAGTTGCCCCAGGACGCGGAAGCTACGTTACCATGCCGGAAGCCCGCCAGATTCAGGATGATCTGGCCTTTTATTTTCAGGCGATGCAAACGTCTGCCAGTTTTTTGCAAAATATGAAAACGCAAATTGTTCAGCTGGCACTAAGTACGCTGGAACACAGCTCGGTGGCTGCCCGCCGCGGTTTGTTTGATGATGTGGTGTCACGGCACGATTCTTTGCAGGAGGCGCAAAAAAAAGAAAACCAGTGGCTGGGTAAAATTGTGGCATTGAGTGGTAATCAGATACTTGAGCTATTTTTGGGGGCGATTCTGACAGCTGAAAATGCCATGAATATTCAGCGCATCACAGATGCCGATGCCACGTTGAGAACCATTCAAACCCAGATTCGGTTAAACACGGCGTTGGTGGATGGCGAGTTTGATTTAGCACGGCGGCTGTTGCTCACTTACCTGACTGCGTCGGCCCCGCAGGCGCATCACTTTTCTGCGTAAGCGGTCAGGATGGTCATGGCCACATTAATACGTTTTACCAGCTCGGCGGCATCGGGCGCGTCTGAAATATCGGGGTGGTGTTTTTTAATCAGCTCTAGGTAGCGTTGCTTGAGGGGCTGGCCGACCACAGGCTGGCTTAGCCCCATAATGTGGCAGGCCTCCTGTACGTCTGGTGGGTGGGCTTGCTCTGGTGCACTTTTTTGGGGGCTAGTGTGGCGTTGCTTAAAAAAGCGATACAAATCTTCTGCCGAATCAAAAGCGCCGCTCAGGGCCGCCACATCCGAGCTGCCTAACGACCACGTGGGGCGGTTCCAAGTAGCTGCCCCTTGCTGAAGTTGGGTGATTTCTTCAGGCTCAAAGCCCTCCAGCCCATTCCAGCTTTTATTGAATTCTTTAATATGTACGGCGCAAAAATACTGCCGTTCGGTCAGGTCGCGCGGATTTTTTGGCGCAGCGAACGTGCCTTCGGCTTTACAACCGGGCCAAGCGCAGGGTTTATTAGTCATAGGCGGTAGCCTCTCTCTCCGCACTTACTCTGGCAGCACCAACGCCACCGTTTGGCTGGGGGTGGTGCCGTCCACTTCGG
>CAZDNZ010000014.1:0-13422 GCA_964506925.1 uncultured Pseudomonadales bacterium
TACGGGTATATTTAATATAATCAGTTATTAATCATATTTTTCTTGAATATTCAGCGGCTATTTTGGTATATTCCATTTGCTCATAATAGAAAGTATCCATATGCCCGACGTTTTGTTTAACGGTAGTGAAGGCCGTATTGAAGCCAAATTCTTTCAACAGAAAGACCCAACAGCGCCTATAGCACTGGTGATGCACCCTCATCCCCTGCATGGTGGCACTATGAATAACAAGGTGACATACCGGCTGTTTGAAAGTTTTGTAAAGTGTGGGTTTAGTGCTTTGCGTTTTAATTTTCGGGGCGTCGGCAACAGTGAAGGCCAATATGATAATGGTGTGGGTGAACTCGCAGATGCAGCCACTGCCCTCGATTGGTTGCACGCCCAATGCCCACATGCGCGGGAAATATGGATTAGCGGCTTTTCCTTCGGTGCTTGGATTACTATGCAATTACTGATGCGCCGGCCAGATGTGGCGCGGTTTATTGCCCTCTCTCCACCGGCCAGCAACTATGATTTCACCTTTTTCTCGCCTTGCCCCACAAGCGGTATGCTTGTTGTGGGCACACATGATGAAATTATGCCAGCAGCCCACACCGAACAACTTTTACGCCAAACCACCCGGCAAAAGGGTGTCCATATTAACTTTTATAAGGTTTATGGCGCTGATCACTTCTATACGCAGCAGCAGGATGAATTAAGCCAGCTGCTCATTAAATACATTACTGAAAATACCGGGCTCGTCGAGCCCCTGCCACAAAAGAATAGAACCTGAACATGACAACCACAAATATACCGATACATATTTTACAAGAAGCACAAAAACAGCATGCCCATCTAGCGCGAGGCGTAGCACACATCTACCCAGCCCAAGGGGAACATGGGCACGATGGCCTGCTTGATAAATTAATTCTGGCCTTACAAGAAAATCGTCCCCTCAAGGTTAAGCTGGGCTGCGACCCCACAGCGCCCGATATTCACATTGGGCATACGGTTATCCTGAATCTGCTGAAGCGCTTTCAGGATCTTGGCCACAAGGTGCAGTTTGTGATTGGTGATTACACCACTTTGATTGGTGACCCCTCTGGCCGTAACGACACCCGTCCCCCACTCACACCCACAGAAATTGAGCAGAATGCGCAGACTTACCTTGAACAAGTGCATCATGTGCTGGATAGTCAGCCAGACAAACTAGAGATTCTGCGCAACAGCAGCTGGCTGAGCCAGCTAAACTTTGCAGATACGATTAAACTCTGTGCGCAGGTTACGGTGGCGCAGATTATTCAGCGGGAAGATTTTGCCAACCGGTTAGCCAACAATACCCCTATTTCTATGCACGAACTGCTGTACCCCCTGATGCAGGGATACGACTCGGTTTGTATGGAAACCGATATTGAGGTAGGTGGTACCGATCAAACATTCAACTGCCTGATGGGGCGGCAACTGATGCAGGCAAAAGGTATGACGCCCCAAGTGGTGATAACCATGCCGTTGCTGGTTGGGCTGGATGGTAAGATTAAAATGTCCAAGTCCAAACATAATACCATTGCCATTCAAGATCAGCCGGATGATATGTTCGGGAAAATTATGTCTATTCCAGACGATCTGCTGCCGAATTACTTTGAATTACTGACCGACGTGGCAACTACCGACATCCCCTCCCACCCAATGGAGGCCAAAAAATACCTTGGTCGGCTTATTACAGCGCGTTTCCACGATGAGGCGGCGGCAGAAACAGCCCAGCAAAACTTTGAATCGCGGTTTAGCAAAAAGGAAATACCGACAGACCTGCCCGAGCACACCTTAACAGAAACATCTGTGCAGCCGGTTCGTTTGTTACAGGAGGTTGGTTTTGCGGCATCGTCTTCAGAGGCACGGCGCTTGATTCAGCAAGGTGCTGTTAAGCTGGATGATATACCGGTCAGCAGCGTAGATGCTGAAGTCACCATAAATACCCCTACGGTATTACAGGCTGGGCGGCGGCGTATGGTGCGGCTGGTTCAGTAGTACTTTTATTTCAGTATATTAGCTGTACTGCAACAATGGATGCATGGTTATTGTGTGTGCATAAATTTATATACAAACTGCTTGCATGTATGGGGGCAATGCGTATAGTTTGCAACCATATTGCATATTATAAAATATTATAAATAAGAACGAAGCCAATAGGAAAACAACAGAAAATGGTGGGAACAATGGTACATACAAGTAATCTGGACGAACACGTTCGGGAATCGTTACGGCATAAGATTATTACCGGCGAAATGGCTGGCGGTTATCATTTGTCTGAACTCAAAATATCCAAAGATTTTCGGGTATCTCGCACCCCTGTGCGCGAGGCTTTATGTTCCTTGTACGCCGATGATCTGATTGAAATGATTCCGCACCGTGGTGCTTTTGTTAAAGATATTGCTGCCGAAATTCGTATTGACCGTTACCGGACGTACGGCCTGCTGATGGCGATGGCTGCCCGCCAAACGGCTGAAGATGGCCAGATTGAATTGCTGATGGAGCTTGATTCTGCCGTGCAAGGGCTGCAGCCCGCCTGCATAGAAACAGAAACCTTTGCCCATGCGGTGACCCAAGTACAATCTATTATGCGGCGTGCTACCGGCAGCCCCACCCTGCAAGACGCACTGACCATGGTTGAACGCCGCACGCATACTGACCTAGTTTGGCATAATGCTTATCCCCAAAAAGATATTGTCCTGGATGGCTTACTGGCCGCCGGCCAAGCCATTAAACAGCATCATGCCGATAAGGCCGAGCAGCATATGCGCCGGGTGATGGATGCCCTGTGCGCACCTATTATAACGGCCATCCGTCAAGAAGATGCAACGTTTCAAAACAGCTAAAACATGGCTGCCTGCTTGAATTATTGCCGTTAGATTAACTTTTTTAGCCATATTTTGGCATGGCTTTAGCTGAAAAATCAGCTACAATGCGTGGCAATATGTCGTTTTTCTTGCTCTTAATATTACCTTATATACTGGTTATTACCGGTGTTGCCATTTTCTTTATGTCCTTAAAGTATATCCCCTATATATTTGCTGCCGGCGTGACGATTGCTGTTTTAGTTTGGTATTTTCAGTATTAAAGCATTGGGCGAGATTTCCCGTTGACCTGCCCCCTACCCCCTATTACCATAACGTATAAACAAAAGGAGCCTATTGATGCCAAACCCGAAACCAGAAGCCTGCCTAACTATTGACGACCTGCATATAGGCGACCGTGTCGAGCTAGAATACAAAATAACCGATGAAGATGTTCAGAAATTCGGCGAGATTTCCGGCGATTTTAATCCGGCTCATTTTAATGAGGACTATGCCGCCGGTACACGTTTTGGCCAGCGCATTGCCCATGGTATGATTTCTGTGGCGAAGTTCTCTGGCCTGTTTGGCATGAAAATGCCCGGGCTTGGGGCTATTTGGGCTGTACAGAATGCGCGGTTTAAGGCGCCAGTTTACTTGGATTCTCCTTACACTGCCATTGCTGAAGTTGCTGAAAAAGATGATAAATCTGTAACGTTTAACACATGGGTAGAAGATCAGGAAGGCACGGTTGTGCTGGAAGGCGAAGGCGTGCTTTACCCTATTCCCGCCAAAGTGAAGAACAACATGACGGATACCCTCCCCACCCTGCTGGCTGATGCTGAATAGCTTTAAAACTGGCTAAATTTTTCGCGCCGGCTGATTTTTAGGCTGCCCGTTTCCTCTGCATTTAATGCGTCCAGCGTTTTGGTTAGCGTCTGTTTTACCCGTTGCAAGGTTAATTGCGGGTTGCGGTGGGCTGCCCCGACAGGCTCTTTGATAATGTGATCAATAAGGCCATGTTTTTTGGCAGATTGTGCGGTAAGTTGCAAGGCATCGGCCGCTTGGGGCACTGTCTCCTTGGTGGCTTCGCGCCATAAAATACTAGCGCATCCTTCGGGGGATATAACGCTGTATATGCTGTGCTCCAGCATGATAACCTTATCTGCCGCTGCCAATGCCAGCGCACCGCCACTGCCCCCTTCGCCCGTAATCAGGGTTATCAGGGGGGTATCCAGTCCCATACTAATTTCGATACAACGCGCAATGGCCTCTGCCTGTCCCCGCGCCTCGGCATCTACGCCAGGATAAGCACCAGGTGTATCCACCAGCGTAATAATCGGCAGCCCAAACTGTTGAGCCAGGCGCATCAGGCGCTGCGCTTTACGATACCCTTCCGGCCGGGGCATACCAAAATTTTTGGCCATACGCTCTTGCGTGCCACTGCCTTTATCTGTTGCGAGTATCATCACTGTTTGCCCTGCCAGCTGGCCAATGCCGCCCACAAGTGCAGCATCATCCGCATATTGTCTGTCGCCGGCCAGCTCTTGAAAATCTGTAAGCAGATGCTTGATATAAAAACGCGGTTGGGGACGCGCTGGATGCCGCGCCACCTGCACCTTTTGCCACGGCGAAAGTTGCCGATACAAATGACGCAGCACCTTTACGCGCTCAATTTCCAGCGTGGCCAGCTCCCCTTTAATATCGCGGGTTGCAATAGGCTGGCCGGTGGCCTGTGCCTCCTCCAGCTCGCGCATGCGGGCAGCAATATTTAGCACGGGGCGCTCAAATTCTAGGTATTGCTCTTTTGCCATTTGCTTGCTGTTTTTGTGAACCTATTAGTCCTGTTTACTTAATGGATGAAAGGCTTCAAGCGCCAGACGTCTTTTGGTATCTGTGACTTTCGTATAAATCTCGGTTGTGGTCAAGGAAACATGCCCCAGCATAAGTTGTACTGCGCGTAAATCTGCCTCATTCTCTAGCAGATGCGTGGCAAAACTGTGGCGTAACATATGTGGCGATAGGCAGAGGCCATGCTGCTGCCCTTGGGTTTGAATCAACCGGAAAACCCACTGCCGCGACAACGGCTTGCCCGAGCGTGGGCTGGGAAATAACCATTTGGTATGGCTAAAAGGCAGCAGGCCGCGTGCTTGCACCAGGTAAAGATGTGCCGTGGCGGCAGCCACCCGCCCCAAGGGAACAAAGCGGGTTTTATCGCCCTTACCGGTGACGCGCAGCATACCTTCTTCCATGCTGGCAAAATCCTGCGTGGTGAGCCGAATGAGTTCAGAAACGCGTAAGCCACACCCATATAATAAATGCAACATCAGCTGAAAACGTATATCCATCGGGTTTTGGGTGCGGCTGGCTTCCAGCAGACGGCGCACATCCTGTTGGCTGAGGGCTTTGGGTAATGCCTGCGGGCGTTTGGGGGCTGGGATATCTGCTGTTGGATTTTGCTTTATATCACCACGCTGCACCAAAAACTTAAAAAAACGGCGCAGCGTACTCAGGTGCCGCGCCTGCGATGTGGCAGAAAGCTGCCCCAGCCGCGCCATATGTGCCATAATATCCTGCTGGGTTGTTTCTGCGGCAGCCGTAACAGAGGGCTGAAACTTTTTCAAATCCGCCCGATACGCCATAACTGTATTCGTGCTCAGGTTATGAACGGCGTAAAGATGCTCGGTAAAGGCATCAATCAGGCGTTGTTCCAGAGGCATTAAAGCTATTTCCTTCATTATTGATAGCTTTAGCTGCAGATGTTGCGGAAATTTCTGGCATCATGGCTTTGGTTGGTTCTATGTCCGCCGCCGCAGCTTCTGGGGCCTGTAGCAAAATATATAGCGCCACTTTTTGCGCCAGTTGCGGCATATCCAAGTAGGCCAATGCCGTGAGCACATTAGCGATTGTGGCTGGTGCCAAGTAGGGCTGCTGCAATGCCTCTAGCACCATCAGCAGCACACCGCCGGTTTCGTTTTGCTCCAGCTGCTGCGCCAACAAACGCAGCCACAAGTGGCTGGGGCCGGGCTGTTGTAAGGCATCCATACGGGCATATAATTCATCCCACGCCGAACGGGGGACTTGTAAACCGCTGGCATCCAATACAGCCAGAATCTGTTGCAGGCGCTGATGCACAAGGGGATCCGCCACGGGCTGCTCTGCCCACCATGTTTCAAAGCCTGTGGGGTTTATCTGTTTGCCCAGATATTGAAAGACAATACTCAAATCTTGGCGTTTGGTCGTTATTTCGGCAGAGAGCATGGTATTGTTCTGCAGGCTTTGCCACCAAGCCTGCGCCTGACCAACCTCGCCAGTGTGCAGGTAAGCCTTTACAGCTGCCGGTGCAAACCAAGCCAAGGCTGCTTGTGGCCGAATACTGCGCAGCTGCGGCTGCAAAAAATGCACCAGTCCGGTCAGTTTATCGGCATTTGCCCGCTGCCATAAGGCCTCGAGTGAGGTTGCCCGCAATGAAGCTAAGTCTGCCATGCCGGCAGCCTGCCATAGCAGGGCGCGGGCTCTGGTGCCATTTGCCATAGCACGCGCCGCACCAATCGGGTCTTTTGCGGTGAGGACATCAAAAGAGAATGTATTGTAAAGCTGGGGCAGTGCCTCCACCGCTGGGGCATAATTATATCGCGCAGCCAAAATCTCAACCGCATGCGTACGCAAGGGCAAAGGTAAGGCCTGTGTGGTTTGAATCCGCTGCAAAATCACATCTGGCAGGGCGGGTAACATTTCATAACGTAAAAAGCCCGGGTACTTACCATAAATTGTAGCTGCCAACGGCGACAACATGCGTGTTTTTAGCGCGGGCATAGCAGGCGGCACATCCTCTAAAGCGGCCTGCAGCAAGGTTATAAAGCTATCATGTGCTGCCTTCTCGCTGGGAGAGAGCAGCCTTAAACTCAGCTCCAGTGCGTCTGTCTGTTGTTGGAGCAGCTGGCAGGTCATGAGTGCTTGCCGCCAGAAATTGGTGCGTGTGTTCATAATCTGCTGGCGCACAAAACCGCAGGCGCGGCTGGTTTCTCCGGCCAGCAGCATGGATGTTGTCCACGTCCGCGCCAGTACCGCATCTTGGGTGAGGGTATCCAGCGGTAAGGCCTGCAAAATGGCGTAAGCATCCATGGCATGGCCTAGTTCCAATAGCCATGCCGCCCGACGTGCCTGCCACTGAAGTTCTGTTAGCCCATTGGGCACAGATACATCGTGGCGCAACAGACTGAGGAGCACCGGCCTGATAACCAGATTTTCTTGGAGATTTTCCTCTGATTCTGTGGCTTTAACCAGCCTATCCATCGTGGGCAGCACAAAATTACCGGAGACATTATCCCACAGGCTTTCAGGTAATGCAGGCCCTGCCGCCGGCGCTGGCAGCGGGTTGTTGTCACCTGTTGTGCGTGCCTGCTGGGCAAACTCGGTGGCCAAGCGGGTGGCTTCATCTACGTCTGTGCGCGAAAGCTGATCAACTTCGAACGTAATACTATTTTCCTTAGGTTCTGGCACCAGAAAAGCTTCGGGCAGGTAATTGTTCGCAGAAGGCTGGCTTGGTGTTGCCTGAGGCTGCTGGAAATCAGATATGCTGGGAGATATGCCGGGAGGTATGCTATTGGTTACGCTGGGCGCAGCAGGGGTATCTATTTGGATATCGGCTTGAGTTGGGGATGCCATAAAGCCGGCATCTGCACGGGCAGGCCACCTGTTTTCTTGGCCGAACGCTACCGTAAACAAAATGGCAAAAGCACAAACCGCAATAAATATGCGCACAAACATCATATGCGTGGTTCCCACGTTATATTTTCGGTGCGTATTTCAGGTGTGGGGCTGGCTGAAAAAACCCAGTATCCCAAGGCACACACGGCCAGCAGGACAATCGCCAGTATCATCAACCGTCCTGTATTTTTGTTGTTGGGCGTTGGCATGGCAAGACTCCCCCTGTATTTAAATTGCAAAAGCGTTGTTGTTTTTTCGTTATTCAGTAGAAATTATATTCACTTTACCAGAACAACGCTTGAGGGCAAGGGCAACCTGTCGTAAAGTTGGCATTATGAATAATTTAACCGCCGACTGGTTTAGCCACCTGCTGTTTGACCATGTGTTTGATATAGATGACGTCCTGCCCGCATTTTGTGGCGACCACCATGCGGGGCGTTGGCTTTTATGTACCCGCGATGGCCGCCTGATTGCCGAAACGGACGCCACCGACACCCACCAGATTCAGGATGGTGACGATGCCAACCATTGGCATGTGATTGCACCGCTCCCCGTCAGCTTCATAGAGCATTTAAAAAATCACGAAAAATTAGGCCGCCTGAGCACTGAAGTACAAGCAGATGTCCAATCTATTTTAGCAAAATGTACGCAAGTGCATCACCTTACGCAGTACTTTGACCAAGGGCAGGCTGGCGGCTGGGTGCGGGATCGCGTCAAGGCGGAAGCCATGAACTGGATGGATGCACGCGGGCTGATTCCACCTTCCATGCGGCATGTACGGGAAGATGCCATAAGCGGCAACACCCCCAACCTGCATGGCAATATAAAAATTGTGTTGGATAATTCACAGAATTAGGTTCTTATAAAAATATATTATGAATGAAGCGATTGTTTGGTCTTTTGTTGGGGTAGGGTTTTTATTGCTGTGCTCGGGCTTTTTTTCTGGTTCCGAAACAGCCCTGATGGCCACCAGTAAGGCCAAGCTCCACGAGCTGGATAAACAGGGCATTACAGGTGTCCGCCGGGTACTGGTGCTGCTGGAAGACACAGATGTACTGCTGGGAACAATTCTGCTGGGGAATAATCTGGTTAATATCGGGGCGTCCGCCCTGACAACAGGCATTTTTATTAGTCTCTTTGGGGAAGCCGGCATGCTGTATGCCACCTTGCTCATGACCTTTTTTGTGCTCCTGTTTTCCGAAGTGCTGCCTAAATCTATTGCTGCACGGCAACCTGATGCCTTTAGTCGTGCTGTGGCTTTACCTATGTATGTGCTGGTTTATGTGTTGCGGCCGTTTACCTGGGTGATTCGCATACTAAGTATTGGGCTGATGCGCCTGATTGGCATAAACCCGAACCATAATGCTACTTTTGATGAGCACGATGTACGGGGGGCTATTGGGCTTGGCAAACAGCATGGCGTGCTGGAAAAAAATGACCACCGGATGCTGGAAGCGATTTTGGATCTGGAAAGCCTGACTGTGGAAGAGGTGATGACCCACCGCAGCCGGATGCTATGCTTAGATGTGGATATGTCGCTAGAGGAGCTGGATGCGGCCATTGCGGGCAGCCCGTATTCACGATTGCCGGTATGGCAGGATAACCCCGACCATATCATCGGCGTTCTGCATATTAAGGATTACTATGCAGCCCTGCGGCAATCCATGAACGAGAATAAGCCGCTGGTTTTACAAAATGTGCTGGCACCTGCCTACTTTGTGCCAGAAACAGCCAATATTGCCCAACAACTGTTTGAATTTCGCCGTCTGCGGCGGCATTTGGCCTTGGTAGTGGACGAATATGGCGACTTGCAAGGTTTGGTTACGCTGGAAGATGTTATTGAAGAAATTGTTGGCGAAATTGAAGACGAACACGACAAACAGACCGTTGGTATTCAGGATCGGCCGGGGGGCGGCTGGCATATGCCCGGGAACACAACTGTGCGAGATATCAACCGCACATTAGATTTAACCCTGCCGGAAGATGAAGATGCCGTCACGATCGGTGGCCTGCTGATAGATACCTTAGGACACCTGCCCGCCGTTGGGGATACGGTACAACTGGAAAATGTGCAGCTAAAAGCGCTGAATATGCATAAACAAGCTGTTACCAAAGTTGAAATACAGCTGATAAAGCCTGAAAATACCACAAATGAATAGGAACATATTATGCTAACCATACTCTATGCTGTTGCCGCCACGCTTGCGGGTTTATTTTTACTCGGCTGGGCGGGCGACCGCTTGGTTGCAGGGGCTGCGGCGGCAGCCAAGCGTTTTCAGGTGTCCGAGATTTTTATCGGGATAATTATTGTTGGTTTTGGCACCAGCCTGCCCGAGGTTGTAGCCACTGCCACCGCGGCTTTGGCAGGCAATGAACAACTGGCGTTAGGGAATATTATTGGTTCTAACATTGCGAATATTGGCCTCATTCTGGCGGCGACCCTCATCCTCACCACCCGCACCGATACCCTGCCCCACAGCCGTTTTGATTACCTGCTTATGGCCGGTACATTAACGGTGTTTACACTGGCACTTACATTATACGGAGCCTTAACGCCCTTGGTGGGGGCTGTATTTCTGGCCTCTCTGGTAGGGTATGGCTGGTTGTCCCTCAGGCAGGGACAAAAAGCTGGTACGGCCGGGCAAGAAGCTGATACGGAAGACTATGCGCATATAGCCCCGCCCAAAATGGTATTCTTTATTGTGGCCGGGCTGGTTGGGTTGATTCTGGGCGCCAACCTGCTGATAGATGGTGCCACCACGCTGGCTGTGCTGCTGGGTGTGCCAGAAAAAGTGATTGGCATTACGTTGGTTGCGGTCGGTACCAGCCTGCCGGAACTGGCTGCCGCCATTGCCGCCACCCGCCGTGGGCGGCTGGGTATTATTGTGGGGAATATTCTGGGCAGTAATGTGTTTAATGTGCTGGCAGCGGCGGGGGTTACCTCTGTTATTGCCACCATAAATGGGGCCACTTTCATGGAGGATCTTTTGGTCATGCTGCTCTTTACCTTGCTGGCTGCCCCTTTGTTCCTGCAAAAACGTCTGCTGCCCTTTGGCTTGCATGGCGGTATAATGCTGGCACTTTACATTGGGTACACCGTGTGGTTATTTATTTAGGCAGGTATGATGCATTTTGCCCTGCTCCTGCTTTTTTTACTTATCACTGCCTGCTCGGATGAGGTGGCCGACGCTACCGACTACACCCCCGATGGCACACCCGCCCAAGGCGATATGTACGTCACGGCTGCGCTGGGCGGTGCCACCAATTTAGTACCTTGGCTGGCAGGCGAGAGTGGTTCAACCGCGATTACCCAGCATATTTATGAAAGCCTGCTAACCTACGATAAAAATCTAGCCCTGGAGGGCCAGCTGGCTGCAAGCTGGGATGTTTCGGAAAATGGGCAGGTGCTGACCTTCCACCTGCGGCAGGATGTGCAATGGCACGATGGCACACCCTTCACAGCGGCAGATGTTCAAGCCACGTTTGAGGCGATTACCAACCCCAACACCCGCACCCCCTATGCGGGCGATTATCAGCTGGTTGAAACCCTGCGTGTGCTGGACGCTTATACCATTGAAGCCACCTATGCCAAACCTTTTGCGCCTGCACTCGCCAGTTGGGCCGGGCTGGCCATACTGCCAGCCCATATGCTGACACAAGATGCCGATGTGAACGAAACCCGCCTAAAAACCCAGCCGGTGGGCACTGGGCCTTATCAGCTATCTCAATGGGATGCCCAAACCGAAGCGGTGCTCACGGCTAACCCAAACTATTACGATGGGGTGCCGTATATTCAAAAAATTCGTATTCGGGTGATTCCCGATGCGGATACCCAGTTTTTGGAACTCAAGGCCGGGCGGCTGGACGCCATGACCCTGAAACCAGTGCAATATACCCGCCTAACCGATAGCGACAATTTTAGCCGCCGCTTTGCCAAATACGACTACCTTGGCTTTGGCTATACTTATGTGGGTTTTAACCTGAAACATGAACTGTTCAAGGATAAAATCGTCAGGCAGGCCCTCAGTTATGCCACCCCGCGTGACAAGCTGGTGCAGGGTATTCTGCACGGCCAAGGCACCACGCTGGCCAGTATTTTCAAACCCGGCACATGGGCGCACGACCCCAGCCTGCAGGTGCATCCGTACGATTTGGATAAAGCACGCAGCCTACTGGCACAGGCTGGCTGGATAGATACAGACGGCGATGGTGTGCGTGAGAAAAATGGCCGGCCGTTCCGGTTTACCCTTGTCACCAATCAGGGGAATGATCAGCGGATTAAAACCGCCCAAATTTTGCAGTATGTTTGGCAACAGCTTGGTATAGATGTCCAAATTCAGGTGCAGGAATGGCGCACATTTTTGGAAAATACTTTATATCCCCGTAACTTTGAGGCCTATATTCTGGGCTGGAGCCTGACGCCAGAGCCGGATCCCTACGATATTTGGCACAGTAGCAAACAAGGCGAACGCGAGTTTAATATTATCGGGTTTGAGCATGCGGAAGCGGATCAGCTTATGGAAGAGGCTCGCCGTACCTTTGATCGCGCCAAACGCCAAGAACGGCTGTACCAGTTTCAACAAATTCTACATGAAGAACAACCAACGCTTATTTTATACGCCCCCTACAGCCTGATGGCGATTCATCGGCGGTTTAAGGGTATAGAACCTGCACCAGCCGGGGTTTTTCATAACTTTCATGAATGGTATGTGCCCACTGCGCAGCAACTTTATTGAAGCTTTAGGCCTTGTTCATTGGTAGGTCATCGCCTAACATAACTTTATGTTTGGTTATATACTCTGGCGGTTGGTGGGGATGGTGCCTTTATTGATTGGCATTACGCTGTTGTCGTTTTTGGTTATGCAGCTGGTGCCGGGGGATCCGGGCAGTGTTACGGCTGACCTGAACCCCAAAGTATCACCAGAAATGCTGGATAAACTCCGCAGCCATTACGGGCTGGATGCCCCGCTGCATCAGCAATATTTTAACTGGCTTAGCCGCTTGATGGTGCTGGATTTTGGCACCTCTTTTCAACCCGGCGGCGGCGATGTGTTCACCATGATTATGCAAGCCCTGCCCATTACATTAGGGATGAATCTTGTCGGCCTGTTGGTGGTGCTGGTGCTGGCCATTCCAATGGGGGTGGTGGCCGCCCGCTACCAGAATGGTGTATTTGACCGCACCAGTACCATTTTGCTGTTTATTGCCTTCGCGGCACCATCGTTTTGGATTGGCCTGCTGGCCATGCAATGGCTGGGGGTGCAGCTGGGGCTGGTGCCCATTTCTGGCATCCAGAGTTTTGGCAGTGAAAACTGGCCATGGTATTGGCAAACGCTGGATGTTATCCATCACCTTACTTTGCCCGTGACCATTGGGGTGCTTTCTGCCCTGGCCGGGATGAGCCGCTACATGCGCAGCACTATGCTGGAGGTTATCCGGCAGGATTATATCACCACCGCCCGCGCTAAAGGGGCGCCAGAAAAACGTGTATTGTGGCGGCATGCGCTGCCAAATGCCCTGCTGCCAGTCATTACCATTCTGGGGCTTGCATTACCGGGGCTGATTGGTGGCTCAGTGATTATAGAATCTCTGTTTGCCATACCGGGTATGGGTAAACTGTTTTACGATGGGGTGATGATGCGGGATTATCCGTTAATTATGGGTATTTTAACGCTGGGGGCTGTTCTAACGTTACTGGGCAACTTGCTGGCGGATGTGGGGTATGCCTTGGCGGATCCGCGAGTACGGATCGGCACAGATTAAGCCGCGCGTGCTGCAAAACGTATTATGCAAGCAACTTTAGAGTGGGGGGTGGCTAAGCCGCGAGTGCAGGCTCTGCCGGCATAGACCGCTGCTGTTGGGATATATCTCGTAACCCTTCACGCAGGCGGCGTTCCAACCGCCC
>CAZDNZ010000015.1:0-10775 GCA_964506925.1 uncultured Pseudomonadales bacterium
AGTCTTGATGTCCTCACGAGCACCAATTGGTTATGTCGCTGTGGCTGAAGCGCCTGTTGCGATAAACCAAGGTTTTATTGCGATGAAGTGCACAGGCTTGCTTGGAACCCAGTTTGTTCTGCAATGGACCTTGGCAAACGTACCTAAAATCAAAAGCTACGCAAACGGATCAACTTTTCAAGAGATAAGCAAGAAGGCTTTTCGGCCTATCAAAGTCGCTTATCCGGATAATGGCTTGTTAGATGAATTTGAAAATATAGCAAGCACTCTTCATAAACGATGTGTTGATTTGGTTAAACAGAACAATCGACTAACAGAAATACGCGATAATTTATTACCAAAACTCATCTCTGGCGAGTTGCGTGTTGAGGATGTGGGGGGTGTCTGATGAGTCTAGAATTCTCTGCCTTGCATCTGGTGATTGGCGAAGAAAGTCCTTCTGCTGAGGGGCTTAAGCCTGCTTTTGCAGAGGCAGAGGATAAATATTCCAGCAACGATACGCATTACCTTATTTCCAAAGAAAATCTGGATGATAAATATTTCTGGCTTTATGCCCGCTACGGCAAATCTTTGCCGTATAGTGCCACTGTTTATAACACCAAGGATAAGACAGAAGAAAACAACCCCCGGAGCACCGATCAGATAGAACCGGACAAGCAATTATTTGCTCTTTATTGCATCCATTCTCACACTTTGTACCTGTCCAGCACTAAGAAAAAGTCATGGGTCGAAGAGTATTTGAAAGCAAAGTTGGAACAGGATGTGGTGATCAAGGCCTTTTTCAAAAATGTTGATGAGTTTATCCAACAGATCAAAAGCGTTGAGAAAGTGAAATTTGTGGCGAAAAGTGATCTCTTCAGCTCTGAGGGTGAGATCATGAAGATCTTCCCCAGCCCAAAAGATTTATATGGGCTTGGTATGCCGGAAGATTTCACGCTTGAGGCTAATTTTGCCAATGCCAGCTTAACAGATGCCTTTGTTGAATATTTAAAGAAAATGGTTGGCTGGAAAAATAGCTGTGAGGCTGATTCCTTGCTTTGTGTTGGGCGTGACGACAAGAATTTTGAAACGGTATTTAACGCTGACAGCTTTATTCAGAAAGTCAGTGTAGAGGCCGCCAAAGATGATCAAGGTCTTTATGAGCCGACCATCGTTAAGCAAGCATTAATCAGAAAAATAGGAGGTTCTGATGAAGAAAATTCATAAGATTGCCTCCGGGGCGATCCTACTGGCAGCTGCGTGTATAGCCTTTTTCTTTGAGGCGCAGATGACTGATGCGACGGCGCAAAATCTGGTGACGTTCTTCTCTGTGGTGTTTGGTTTCTACATGACTTCTATCGCCATTTTATACAACGCTTCCTACACCAAAAGTCTGCATAAGCAAATTGATGAAAAAGCCCAGAAACGTGGCACCCATATTCTAAAATCTTATCTGCTTATCAGTGGCTATTGGTCTATTTTCTCGATCACATCAATTATTCTTTTTACAACATGTGCAACCAAGGATGCTGACGGTATATTAAGCACGCAGATCACCACTTTTGCCTTGCCTTTTACAGATAAGGCGCTGGACCTGAATCTGCTGTTAAGTTCTAGTTTGTTTGGGATTGCTGTGCTCAATATTTTTTACATGCTGCTTTTGATGCACACCATTATTGACGGCATGATTGAGGAGGCTAGAAAATGAGCCGGTTCGTTCTTCAAGCATCACGACAAGTTTCAGATATGGCAGCAGGCGCAATACATATTCGCGCTCAAATTCAGGCCATTGAAACAGCCATTGAGCAGTCACCTGCTTTTGTCTTTGATCTTTCCAAATCCCTGATTGATACCGTCTGCAAAACCATTCTTGAGGATCGAGGAGTAAAACTTCCCGGCAAGCCTGAAAGCCTTCAACTGCTCAAAGAGACGTTAAAAGCCCTCAAGTTACACCATGAAGACATCGATCAAACGGAAAAGACATACGAAAGCCTAAAGAAAACAGCCAACGGGCTTCAAACCGCGTTAACTGGTATTTGTGAGTTGAGAAACAGCCATGGTCTGATTGGTCATGGTCAAGATGGCTACGCCCCGGCCTTGGAAAATATTCAGGCACAATTTGTGGCAAGTGCAGCGGACGCGATTGTTCATATCCTTTATCGATCACACAAAGGATATAGTGGAAATGGCGCTAAATCTCGGATATTTTAAGAAGATTACGATAATGAAAACACACGTATTGATGAGTCATACGATGATGACTCAATGACGGAGTTTGTAAAACAATTTCGGCCAAGCGAAGTATTGTTCAAAATGGATAAGGATGCATACCGGGCAGCAGTCGATGATATAAGAAATGAGGAGACGGTATGAGCCAAGGTGTTTTTACAGAGGATGTTGTAGAACAGGCTGCATTAGCTTGGTTTGAAAACTTAGGATATGAATTGGTTCATGGGCCGGATATTGCACCCGGTGGTGATAATCAGCTTCGTGCAAGCTATTCAGACATCATCCTTGATGAAAAGTTACGCTCGGCACTTGTGGCGATCAATCCTCATATTCCATCAGATGTTATTGATGAGGTTTACCGAAAAGTCAGCACCTCTGCCTCGCCTGACCTCTACGAAGATAACCGTATTTTTCACCGCATGCTGGTTAACGGCGTAGATGTTGAATATACAAAACCAGATGGCAGCATTACCGGAGATAAAGTCTGGCTCATAAACTTTGATAACCCTTCAAAAAACAATTTTAGTGCTATCAACCAATTCACGGTCATTGAAAACCGTCAGAATCGCCGTCCTGACATTGTGATATCCGTGAATGGAATCCCGCTGGCCATTGTAGAGTTAAAAAACGCCGTCAATGAAAATACCACCAATCATCATGCATATAATCAGCTGCAAACTTACAAAAAAGAAATACCCTCCTTATTCAGAACAAATGCCGTTCTTGTAATTTCAGATGGTATAGAAGCACGAGTTGGTTCTTTGACAGCCAACAAAGAGCGCTTTATGCCTTGGCGTACCATTGATGGTATCAATATAGCCCCTAAAGGCTCAGCTGAACTTGAAACCCTCTTAAAAGGGTTGTTTGACAAATCAGTTTTGCTTGATCTAGTCCAGAACTTTACAGTGTTTGAAGTTGATGGCACAAAGATTATTAAGAAAATTGCTGCGTATCACCAATATCATGCCGTCAATAAAGCCGTCGAATGCACAGTTTCAGCATCTTCCGAAGATGGTGACAAACGAGCCGGTGTGATTTGGCATACACAAGGCTCAGGGAAAAGCCTCTCAATGGCTTTTTATGCTGGAAAAATTATTCAGCAAAAGCCTATGCAAAATCCAACATTGGTGGTGCTTACTGACAGAAATGATCTGGATGATCAGTTATTTGGTACGTTCTGTCTCTGTGAAGAGCTTTTGCATCAAACACCCGTACAAGCTAAAGATCGCAAACACCTTACAGAATTATTATCTGTGGCGTCAGGAGGGGTCGTCTTTACAACGATACAAAAGTTTGCCCCTGAAAAAGGTGAGGCCTATCCGCTTTTATCTGATCGTAGAAACATTGTGGTGATTGCAGACGAAGCTCATCGAAGCCAGTATGATTTTATTGATGGATTTGCTCGCCATATGCGCGACGGTCTTCCAAATGCTTCATTTATTGGATTTACAGGAACACCAATTGAGCTTTCGGATAAAGACACCTACGCAGTTTTTGGTGAAAACATTCATACCTATGATATTCAGCAGGCTGTAGAAGATGGCGCTACAGTCAGAATTTACTATGAAAGCAGACTTGCTAAGATTGAGCTGGACGAAGCGGAGCGGCCTCATATTGAAGAAGAGTTTCAAGAGGTAACAGAGAATGAGGAAGTTGATAGGAAAGAAAAACTCAAAAGTAAATGGGCTCGTCTGGAAGCACTTGTAGGGGCAGAAAAACGAATAAACCTGATTGCTCAGGATTTAGTTGATCACTTCGAGCGTAGATTAGAGGCAATGGATGGTAAAGGCATGGCCGTTTGCATGAGCCGCCGCATTTGTGTAGATCTATACAACGCTATTATCAAGCTACGTCCAGAATGGCACAGCGATGATGATGAAAAAGGTGTTGTTAAAGTCGTTATGACAGGTTCAGCCAGTGATCCCGAGTCCTTTCAATCGCATGTGCGAAACAAAGCTGGACGGGATTTATTGGCGCGAAGAGCAAAAGACCCTTCTGACTCCTTAAAACTAGTTATCGTTCGCGATATGTGGCTAACTGGTTTCGATGCCCCCTCAATGCATACCATGTATATTGATAAGCCTATGCAGGGGCATGGGCTGATGCAAGCTATTGCACGTGTGAACCGAGTCTTTAAAGATAAGCCGGGAGGGTTAGTTGTTGATTACTTGGGAATTGCGGACAGCTTGAAAAAGGCGCTGGCAAACTATACTGAGCGTGACCGCAGTGAGACTGGAGTTCCGCAAGGTGAAGCAATTGCGATTATGCGCGAGAAATATGAACTGGTTAAACAATTATTCCATGAATTTGATTATTCATCGGCGATAGACGGCACTCCAGAAGAGAGGTTACGCATTATCCCGGCAGCAATGGAGCACATTCTCTCTCAAGAAAAAGGCCGTGAGAGATTTATGCAGGCATCGCTTGACCTTTCTAAGGCATTCGCACTATGTGCTGCGACCGATGAAGCTAAAGAGGTACGAGATGAGGTCGGGTTCTTCCAAAATATGCGCTCTGCTTTATCAAAATCAACAGCGGGCGGCGGAAAAGACCTTGAAGATCTCAATACCTCTTTGCAACAGTTGGTATCCAAGGCCGTAGCTTCTACTGAAATGGTTGATATCTTTGCCGCTGCAGGATTAAAAAATCCCGATATATCTATTTTGTCTGATGAATTCCTTGCGGAGTTTAAGGGAATAGAGCGTAAAAATCTTGCCTTGGAGATGTTAAGAAAACTCCTAAAAGACGAAATTAAAAGTCGTTCTAAGAAAAATGTGGTTCAAGCAAGAAACTTTACTGAAATGCTTGAATCAACAATTCAAAAATACCAAGGACGCTTAATCGAAACCGCACAAGTGATCGAAGAACTGATTAATCTTGCTAAAGAGATGCGTAACGCACAAAACAAGGGGGAAGAGCTTGGGTTGAATGATGACGAAGCTGCGTTTTACGACGCGCTAGCAGACAACATGAGCGCCCAAGATATTCTGGGTGATGATCAGCTAAGAAACATTTCTCGTGAGCTTGCAGAATCAATCAAAAAAAGCACTTCTATTGATTGGACTGTTAAGGAAAGCGTAAGAGCAAAAGTTAGAGTTGTTGTAAAACGTATTCTACGAAAATACGGATATCCACCAGACCTACAAGAAAAAGCCACACAAACCGTTCTTGAACAAGCGGAGCTTCTATCGGCTGAATGGTCCCAATAATAAAGTGGTGTCATGCAGCAATACGGTAACGATCAGATTCTCTACTCACCATCGGACTTGGCAACCTTTTTGGGGTGTACCTATGCGCATTTTCTTCATGTGAAGGCATTGAGCGTGGGTGTTGACAGGTCTGATATATTAATATCAGGAGTTTAAAAATGAATGAAAATACAAAAGTAACAAAAAAGAATGTTCTTGGTGGCCCTTTAGAGGCTTGCTGCTATGCGCCTAAAACAGGATATTTCAGAGATGGGTATTGTCGCACTGATGATAGGGATCACGGCAGGCATGTGATATGCGCCGAGATGACAGCGGCATTTTTAGAATTTACCAAAGAACAGGGTAATGATTTATCAACGCCACGACCAGAATTTGGCTTTCCGGGTTTAAAGTCGGGCGATCGCTGGTGCTTATGCGCCCTGCGCTGGCAAGAGGCATGGGAGGAGCATGTGGCACCCCCCGTAATTTTAGAGGCCTGTGAATCTTCTTCTCTTGAAGTTGTTGATCTTGCGGCTTTGCAAGAAAATGCCATAAAAGCGGTACATTAACATGACTCATTTTTGCGGCTTTCAATTTGAAACCAGCTATACCAACCTACCGGATATATTTTTTTGCTATCTTGACCCAACACCCGTTGCGTCACCAGAGATGGTTATACTCAACCATGATTTAGCCACAGAGATGGATTTAGATTTCTCTGCATTAACCCCTCAAGAACAAGCCGGTCTATTTGCGGGTAATCGTCTGCCCTCAGGAACAAGTCCTTTTGCACAAGCCTATGCCGGGCATCAATTTGGTTATTTTACCATCCTTGGTGATGGCCGTGCCCATGTCTTGGGCGAACATGTTACCCCAGATGGCAAAAGAGTGGATATTCAATTCAAAGGCTCAGGAAGCACCCCGTATTCGAGGCGCGGAGATGGTCGTGCTGTTCTTGGCCCTATGCTCAGAGAATACATCATCAGCGAGGCGATGCATCATTTAGGTATTCCCACCACGCGTAGCTTGGCAGTTGTAAAAACAGGTGAAAACGTATTGCGCGAAACAGCCTTGCCCGGGGCTATTTTAACGCGCATTGCCAGCTCCCACATTCGGGTTGGAACGTTCGAGTTTGCAGCAGCCCAAGGCGATAAAAACCTTGTTCAAGCATTGCTTGATTATACTGTTCAGCGTCATTTTCCTGAACTAAATAAAAGTGAGAATAAGGCTGTTGCCTTGATTAAGGCTGTGATGGATAGGCAGGCGGATCTTATCACCCATTGGATGCGCGTTGGTTTTATCCATGGTGTTATGAACACGGATAATATGACCCTTTCTGGCGAAACAATCGATTATGGGCCATGCGCATTTATGGATGCCTATAACCCGAATACGGTTTTTAGCTACGTTGACCGTATGGGGCGTTACGCCTATGGGAATCAGCCTAAAATCGCGCAATGGAATATTGCCAGACTGGCTGAGGCACTGTTACCTTTCATTCATGCTGATATCGATAAAGCGGTTGTTCATGCCGAAGAAATGATTAATCAATTCCCAGATATGTATCAGCGTAAATGGCTTTCTATGATGCGGGCTAAATTAGGATTGTTTGGCGAGTTTAAAGAAGATTCCGCGCTTATTTCTGATCTGCTTGATTGGATGCAAAACAACCATGCCGACTATACCAATACATTTCGTGATCTGAGCCAAGCTGAAAAACCAAGTGGTGAGCTATATAACCAAGAATCCTTTGAAAATTGGCATACACGCTGGCAAGCAAGGCTTGCGCAAAATACCAAACCCCTTAAATCATCCCTGTGTCTTATGCAGAGCCATAATCCTGTTGTTATTCCGCGCAACCATAAAGTTGAAGAAGCCTTGGCGGCATCGCATGAGAATAATTTTCAACTGCTGCATAATCTGCTAGAGGCGCTTAAAAAGCCCTATAAAAATGAAAACATACCATTATTATACCAAGAGCCGCCCGCACCATCCGAACGTGTGTATCAAACCTTTTGCGGGACGTGATGAATATTTATTCATGAAAAAAGTGGAAGTTTTGGGCACGGGTTGTAAAAAATGTATGATAATTGAGGACATGATTAAAAACTGTCAACCACTTTGGCAGCTATGGCAGATGCCATGAATTTCAACATGCCATGAGGTAGGTCGAAACATATGTTTGGCAGCGCTTTCTGCTAGTGGTTGCGGCAGGCTGCAAACATGTGTTTCGATCACTACTCCGCAATCATCACAAATCATAAACTGCCCTCCTTGATGCCTGTGGTCGGCATGGCAGGCAATATAGGCGTTGAGGCTTTCAACCCGATGAATAAAGCCGTGTTGCTGCCAAAAGCTGATGGCACGGTACACCGTTGGTGGCTTAGGGTGAGGGAGGATATGCCGTAGTTTTTCGAGTATCTGGTAGGCGCCAATAGGTTGTGGGCTGGCCGCAATAATGTGCAGTACAGCCCGCCGCGGTGGCGTAAGGCGTAGCTTGTGCTGCTCGCAAAAACATTCTGCCTGATGTATAAAAGGTTCTGGTTTGCTCATGATTCTAATGTATTTCATGCTTTATTATAATATTCATACAAACATATCATATGGTTATTTAACTTTATATCCTTATCTTGCTTCATTACATTGTTTTGTGTAAAAGTGTTATATTATAACATTTAATAAATCAACATAGAGGTGTGCACATTATGCAAATTTCCGAAAAAAAGCTGCCCGTTACGGTTCTCTCTGGCTTTTTGGGGGCGGGCAAAACAACGCTTTTAAACCATATTCTTAACAATCGGGAAGGCCGCAAAGTGGCGGTGATTGTGAATGATATGAGTGAAGTGAATATCGATGCCGATCTGGTTCAGCGGGGTGGTGCTGGCTTATCGCGCACGGAAGAAAAACTGGTGGAAATGAGCAACGGTTGTATTTGCTGTACCCTGCGGGATGATTTGTTGCAACAAGTGCGTGCGTTGGCTGCTGAGGGGCGGTTTGATTATTTACTGATTGAAAGCACCGGTATTTCCGAACCTTTACCCGTAGCCACAACCTTTGATTTTCGGGATGAAGATGGCCAAAGCCTAGCAGACGTGGCCAAACTAGATACGATGGTAACGGTAGTTGATGCGGCCAACCTGATAAAGCATTACAGTTCAGAGGAATTTTTGAAAGATAAAGACGAAAACCTAGGCGCAACAGATGAGCGTACGTTGGTAGATTTGTTGGTTGAGCAAATTGAGTTTGCTAACGTGATTGTGCTGAACAAGATTGATTTACTGGATCAGCCCACGCTGGATACCGTAAAAGCCATCATTCGCGGTTTAAATGCCAAGGCCAAAATTATTGAAACAACCCATGCGCAGGTTAATTTGGCAGATGTAATGGATACTGGGCAGTTTAACCTAGAGGATGCTCAGGAACATCCTATGTGGGCGCAGGAACTGTATCATTTTAAAGATCATGTGCCAGAAACCGAAGAATATGGCATTACCAGCTTTGTATATCGGGCGCATGCGCCGTTTGATCCGGCAAAAATTTATGCGTATTTCAATCAGCCATGGCCCGGCGTGGTGCGTGCCAAGGGGTTTTTTTGGCTTGCCACCCGGCCAGATTATGTGGGGGAAGTATCCCAAGCTGGTGCATTTGTGCGTCACGAGGGCATCGGCCGCTGGTGGGCGGCTGTTCCCCCCGAGCGCTGGCCCCAAAGCCCGGATTTTGATCGTTTTATCCAAAATTATTGGCATGCAGATCATGGCGATCGTCGGCAGGAGATTGTATTTATTGGCCTACAGGCCGAAATGGATGAGGAAAGCATACGCGCCAATTTGGATGCCTGCCTGATAACAGATGATGCGGAAGCATCTGTTAGGCAGCGGCAACTTAGCGATCCTTTTCCGCCATGGTTTAAGCAAGCCGAAAATTATAACTGATGTGCTTTTTTGCTTGTTGGATAGTGTAATAACGTGTAATAGAAGTAAATTTTTAACAAATCAAGGAGCACATAATGTATATTTTTCTTATTCTTTTCAGTTTGCTGGTGGTTGGTGGTGCACAAGCAGATACGGATGCCATTGACCATGCGCCGATTGGTGTGATGGGCGATCATACGCATGATGCGGGAGAGTGGATGCTGTCCTACCGCTACAGCCGCATGGAAATGGGTGGCAACCAGAACGGCACGTCGGATGTTTCTACAGAACAGGTGCTGAACCAGTTTAATGTGGCACCCCTGCAAATGACCATGGAAATGCACATGTTTGGTGCCATGTATGGCCTAACAGACAACCTGACCCTGATGGGAATGTTGCCCTACGTTGAAAAGACTATGGATCATGTGAATAATATGGGTAGAGATTTTTCAACATCTGCCGAAGGTTTGGGCGATATTAAGTTTAGTGGTATTTATAACCTGTATGAAAATCATAACCATAAAGCCGCACAAAACAGCCTGCACAAAGTGATGCTGAACTTTGGCGTCAGTACACCTACAGGCAGTATAGACGAGCGTGATACCACCCCTATGGGCCCATTCCAAAAATTGCCTTACCCCATGCAGCTGGGCTCTGGTACGTTTGATCCCATGCTGGGGATCACTTATGTGGGGAAAGCCGACGATTGGTCGTGGGGGGCGCAAGCAAATGCCACCTTGCGGTTTGGTGAAAATCGTGAGGGGTATCGGTTAGGAAATGAATACAAAGCCACCACTTGGCTGGCACGCCAGATTAACCGTTGCATGAGCGTTTCCCTGCGGTTGGATGGCCAATCTTGGGGCGATATTGAAGGGGAGGATACAGACCTGAACCCGAATATGGTACCCACAGCCCGCACCGACCTCCGTGGTGGCCAGCGGATTGATGCGCTGGTGGGGGTAAACCTGATGGAGCACAAAGGCACGTTTGCTGGCCATCGGTTAGCGGCTGAAATTGGTGCGCCAGTTTACCAAAACCTGGATGGCCCGCAACTGGCGACAGAAGTCCGTGGGATGATAGGTTGGCAATACGCTTTTTAAAGGCGAATGTGCTGATAAACGGCCTCTGAGTCGTTGGCAGAATCCTTTACACGCTTGCTAGGTGCGTGTGGTATTATCCGCATATGGATATTATTGTTGTTAGCCGACTCCTTGCGTTTTTGGGCTTATTTCTGGTTTTTGCCGGACTAGAGGCCATTTTTCCGCGCACGCGGCGGCAGTTTAGCCGCTGGGTACGCTGGCGTACCAATGGCCTTATGGTGGTGCTGGGGGCGTTAGGTGTGCGGCTGCTGGCTTTCTTGCCCGTTCCGGCAACTGCCGTTCTGGTTGCTATGGTGGCGCAACAACAAGGCTGGGGGCTGTTTAATGTGTGGGATGCGCCTGCGTGGCTGGCCATTGGCCTGAGTTTG
>CAZDNZ010000015.1:10875-13224 GCA_964506925.1 uncultured Pseudomonadales bacterium
AAGTTACCACGCTGGCTGGAGGCTACCCTGCGCATGTTTATCGTCACGCCGGGTTTTCATGAAATCCATCACGGGACCCAGCGGGCAGATCATGATCGTAATTTTGGGTTTAACCTGACGTGGTGGGACTATATTTTTCGCACCTATCGGCAGGAACCTCAGGCCGGCCGCCAGACATTCCGGATTGGGCTGGCGGATGTCCCCGCCGCCAAAAGCACAAAAGCGATAGCCAGCCTGTTGTTACCGTTTAGGCGCGGCTGAATAACCGCCCGGCTTCCGGTACGGGGTCGGCGGGCTGGCGGGTGCGTGTTTGGCAGGTTTGGGCTTCGTGCAGTAAGTGGGTTAGCAGTTCGGTGAACAGCAGGCTGTGTTCTGGCGCGGCTTCCCACAAAAAATACCCCATGGAGCCGGGCGTGGGGTTGATTTCGTTCAGCCATATTTCTCCTGTTTGGCTGTTACACAAAAAATCTACCCGCGGGGCGCCGGTACCATCCAGCGCGTCAAAAGCTGTACTGGCGTGGGTACGAATAGCGTGTTCCAGCTTTGGTGGCAGTTTGGGGTTAATATCCCGCGTGAGGGAAAGCATCCCTTCGCTGTTGCTGCCAGAACTGGTGCTACCAGATTTCTGACCCGTTTTGCCACCAGCGCCATACTTTTGCCTAAAATCCAGCAAATCTTCGGTGCATTTAGGCTGCTCAATGGCAGACGTTACCACGCGACCATCCGGTAGGCGGCGTACAGCTATATTGTATTCTACCAGATTAGGCACAAAAGGTTCTGCAATGGCATGGGTATCGACCTTAAAAATTTCGGGCAAAACCGCATTTAATTCTGCTGGGGTATCTACTTTAGCTACGCCAATACTGCTGCCCAAATGGCGGGGCTTGACACAACAGGGAAAGGTGAGCGTGTGGCAGATTTCTGCCAATATATCCTCATCCAGCATCAGGCCTTGCGTGGGTTTGGAAATGGTGGTGGCGGGCAATAGCGGGATGTTGTAGCTGCGTAGGTGGTTTTTCGTGGCAATTTTATCCATAAATACGGCACCGGCTAAAGGACGCATACCCGTGTAGGGTAAGTTGATGAGTTCAAAAAGGCCTTGCAGGCTGCCATTTTCGCCAGTCAGGCCGTGCAGAGCGGGCAGGGCAATATCAAACTCTATGGGGCTGGTCGGGCGGAACATAGTGCGTGCGATGGGGTGGAGCACACCTAGCTCGCGGACGCTGGCGTCCAGCCGCACCGGGGTGAGGTAGCGCTTACTTTCTGCGGATGGTATATATGTTTCCCGCCGGCTTAAAGCGGGGCCAATATACCACTGGCCATTAAGGTCAATATAAACAGGAAAAGGATCAAAGGCTGTAGTATCTATAGCGGCAAGGGTTTGCAGGCCAGTGATAATGCTAACATCATGCTCAGGCGAGCAGCCACCAAAAATAACAGCAACACGAGGGCGCGCAGTGGGCATATGGTTTTACTTTCCATTTTTCACGATTTTCGCCATGATAGTAGCCCATGGCTGAACATGATGCAAAAACCAATCCATCCTTTACCACGGCACAGCTGCATGTGGTGTGCCCCGGTGTGTCAGATGCTGTCCCAGAGCGTATTTTTGTGTGGGCGCATGGTTGGCAGCGGAGCCATACCGATTTTTTACCCTTTGCGGAAAGCCTTCATGGGCTGGGGGCGCATTATCTGCTAGATTTACCCGGTTTTGGCCAAACGCCCCGACCACCAGAAACTTGGGGCACAGCCGCCTACGCCGATTTTTTGGCAGATTGGCTCAAAACCCTGCCTGCAGGCGTGCCTATTTACTGGGTGGGGCATTCCTTTGGGTGCCGGGTGGGGCTGCGGCTGGCGGCGCAGTATCCACATCTGCTGAGTGGCCTTTTTTTGGTGGCAGCTCCCGGCTTGCGCCAACCTTTGCCTATCGCCAAACGTAGTTATCGCTGGCTGAAAACGCGGCTGTATAAGTTGCTGAAGCATATGCTGCCCGTTGCCTGGTTGCAGCCATACTTTGGTAGCGAGGATTATAAAAATGCTGGCCACATGCGGGATATTCTGGTGGCTACGGTGCGTGAAAATTTAGCACCGGTGGTGCCCCATATAACCTGCCCAGTGTATTTTGCGTATGGTGAAAAAGACACGGCGGCCTCACCACAAATAGGCGCGCAGTTTATCAAGCTGATAAAAAATGCCCGTATGCATGTTGTCCCCGGGGCGGATCATTTTTCGTTGCTGGGTGCGCATCGGCATCAGGTATTAGCACAACTAAAACAATGGGTAATGGCTGCAAAAACATGACACCTTTTGACACACAACACATTCTGCTGGCGATTATTTTGCTTTTTT
>CAZDNZ010000016.1:0-13062 GCA_964506925.1 uncultured Pseudomonadales bacterium
GATGAAAGCTGGCAAACCCTCGATTGTGCGCCCTTTGGTGAAGTGCCGCATAACCCACATGCTACGGCGTTGTTCCGCAAACAATATCGGGGCTTGTTTCCTAATGTGGCGGAAGATCCATTGTATCAGGCTATTTCAGCGGGGCAGATGCCACCTGTGGCCATTCATTACTTGCCCCTATTTTACGATAAACCGTTGCCTACCTTATTTGATTTACTCCCGCCCCAAACCGTGATGCTAACCCCAGAAACCTTTACGGACGCCAAAACCGAACGGCAGGCAGGCATTGCCGATGCCTTTGCTATGCGCCAACGCCTTGCTGGGCAGGATACCGAGCCCTATCAGCCATTACCGCCTGAAATGCTGTATATCACCGAGGCCGCATGGGCTGAATATGCTGCCAGTCAGGCATGGTTGGTACACAGCCCATTCGGTAAACCAGATACAGATACGCCCACTGCCACAGGGCACATGTTGGCTGGCGTATTACAGCAGCGGTTGCCCCCTGTGGTGGCGATGGTCAAAAAAACATTGCAACAGGGCAAGCCACTGGTGCTGACAGCCCCTACGTCCGGTGGCCTTAGCCAGCTGCAAAAAACCATAGCGCAAGCGGCTGATGTGACACTTAATCATGTTCAGTTGGATGTCGGGGCATTGCAACATGGGTTTGAAACGGCAGATAAAGTTTATATAACCTCGGCAGATGTGTTCGGCAACCAGCAGGGGCGGGCAACCACGCGTCGCCGGCACAAACAGAGTGGCGATGCGATTCTGCATTTTTCCGAATTAAATATAGATGATGCTGTTGTGCATGCCGATCATGGTGTGGCGCGCTTTGCTGGCCTAGAAACCATGCAGATGCCCCAGCCCGATGGTATGCTGGTAACGCGGGATTTTTTGAAGCTTTTGTATGCCGATAATGATCGGGTGTATGTGCCTGTGGAGTCGTTACATTTGGTGACACGTTTCAAAGCCGCCGAAACCAGCAGTGATGTGGCGCTGGATAAACTGGGTGGTGCTGCGTGGCAAGCCCGCAAAGCGCGGGTGAAGAAAAACCTGCTGGCCATGGCTGATGAACTGATTGAAATTGCCAGCCAACGGGAGCTTTGCAGCCGTCCGCCACTGGCGATTGACGAGGCCATGTATCAGGAGTTTGACCTTACATTCCCTTTCAACCTGACGGATGAACAGCAAAATGCCATAGATGCAGTGGTGCAAGATTTAACAGCACCACGGCCTATGGATCGGTTGGTGGTGGGCGATGTGGGGTTTGGTAAAACAGAAGTGGCCTTAAGGGCGGCTTTTTTGATGGCAGCGGCTGGGCAACAGGTAGCTGTTGTGTGCCCCACAACCTTGCTGGCGCGCCAACATACGGATGTATTCACCAATCGTTTAACAGCGTTTGGGCTAAAGGTGGGGCATATTTCACGGTTGGTAAGCCCCCACGTCCAGGTAGAGGTAAAAGCCCAGCTGAAAGCAGGCACGCTGGATATTGTGATTGGTACACATGCCTTGCTGGCAGAAAGCGTGGCGTTCAAATCGTTAGGGTTGGTTATTGTGGATGAGGAACAACGCTTTGGTGTTAAACATAAGGAGCGACTGAAGGCGCTAAAAGCATCGGTAGATGTCATGACATTGACCGCCACCCCCATCCCCCGCACGCTGCATATGGCCTTGGGTGGATTAAGACAAATGAGCATAATTAGCACGCCGCCGGTGGATCGGCTGGCTGTGCGCAGTTATGTTATGAAGTTTGATCCTAAGGTGATGCGCGAGGCCATCCTGCGAGAAATGCATCGTGGGGGGCAGGTTTATGTTGTGTGTCCACGGGTGCAGGATATTCCTGATTTTATTGAAAGTTTGGAAAAACTGGTGCCCGAGGCCGATATTCGTGTTGGCCATGGCCAAATGGGCGAGGCTGAGTTGGAAAAAGTCATGCATGCTTTTTATAGCGGTGCATTTCATGTGTTGGTGGCCACCACAATTATTGAAAGTGGTTTGGACGTTCCGCGCGCCAATACACTCATTGTGCACCGGGCGGATCGGTTTGGGCTAGCGCAGCTGCATCAGTTGCGGGGTCGGGTGGGGCGAAGTAGCCAACGTGCCTATGCCTATTTTCTGTTGCCAGAAGGCAAACTGACCGAGCTGGCGGCGCGTCGCTTACAGGTGCTGCAAAAGCTGGATTATTTAGGCGCAGGTTTTCAGTTAGCCAGTTTTGATATGGATTTTCGTGGGGCAGGAAATCTGGTAGGGCAGGAGCAATCCGGTCATATTAATGAAGTTGGCTTCGAGCTGTATGCACATATGTTAAAGGAGGCGATTCGTACGCGCAAAGCACATGCCACTGGCGAAAAACCGCAGAGCGGATTTACGCCGCAGTTGAATGTAGGCTTTACATATCGGTTGCCAGAAACCTATATATACGATATTGCCACCCGGATGCAAATCTATCGGCGTCTTGCGCATCTGGATACGCAGGCCGATATTACCGAGCTGGCGGCTGAGCTGCAGGATCGGTTTGGCCCGCTGCCGCAGGAAGCGCAAAATTTGCTGGATGTAATGCACTTGCGTAACCGTTGCCTGAAGCTGAACATCGAAAAACTGGATGTAGGCCCGGCGGGTATTGTGGTGGCTTTGCATCAACAAACATTTGCCGAGCCAGCAGCATTACTGGCATTTATTCAACAGAACACCGGGCTGATTACGTTGCAGCCGCAACAAAGCCTGCTGTTCCATTGCGCGCCTGGGCGCGATAATGTGCAACAACTGGCCGCCATGGACAAGGTGCTGGCGCGGCTAGAGGCTTTACTGCCAGCCGCGGCCGCAGCATAAGCCTTGGCCTGTTGATGCGTGCGTTTTGAATACTTTTGTGCTACAGATAGCGACCATGAATACGCAAAAAATACCTGCGACCATTTGCCTGAACCGTCGAGCACGGTACGACTATGCCATTGAAGATACCTTTGAGGCTGGCCTGATGCTCACTGGTAGTGAGGTCAAGGCCATTCGGGCGGGTAATGCGCAAATTAACGAGGCCTATGCTAGTTTTTCCAGCACCGAATTGTGGCTCATAAATGCCCATATTGCGCCATACGCCCATGCTGGCTACACCCAGCACGAGCCACGCCGCAGCCGTAAGCTGCTGATGAAACGGCGGGAGCTGGATAAGCTGCGTCAGGCAGTGCAAGCCAAAGGGCAAACGCTGGTGCCATTGCGGCTGTATTGGTCGCGCGGGTTAGTAAAGGCCGAAATTGGCCTCGCGCAGGGAAAAAAACATTATGATAAACGACAAACCATCAAAGAGCGGGACTGGAACCGCGAAAAACAAAAATTGTTAAAGCATTCAAGATGAGCCTCACCACAAACACGACGCAATTGCTGGAGGCTTTACGTCCATGGCTCGGTACAGATGCCAGCTTTGCCCTCTATTTTTTGCAGGATAATACCCAAGAGGCTGAATTAGATGCCACCTGTGTGCGGGAAGCCGCGAAACTATGCGATCGGGTGGTGGTGGCCAGTGTCACCGATGCCCGCCATTTATGGCCGCATCTGAAAGCTTTGGGTGCCGATGTGCTGCATGTGCCGCAGCATCAGCAGCCATTGTGCCGAGTGGTTGGGCCTGTGGCAGAGGTGGATACCACCTTTATGCTGCAAACCATCTTAACTGTTATGCCAAACGTGGTGTTTGTGCATAAAAAAAATCTGGCGCAGCGGCGCACGTTGCAGGCCTTGGCCCAAACATTTGGGGCGGTTGTCAGTGTGCGAGAGGTAGCGTAAACTGCCGCCTATGATGCCACCTGTTCTATTATGGCTCCGGAAAGATTTGCGCCTGCACGATAACCCGGCTTTGGTCGCGGCAGCGCAAACCCAGCAACCCATCTTGCCCGTGTATATTCAGGAAGATAATATTCGTCCCCCCGGCGGTGCTAGCCGTTGGTGGCTGCACCACAGCCTAGCCGCATTTGACCAAGATTGGCATGCCCGCACAGGCGGGCATGCGTGGATAAGCCAGGGCCGTGCAGCGGATATTCTGCCTGAGCTGATGGAGAAAACCAATGCTACAGGCATTTTCTGGAACCGCCGTTACGCCCCCTACGAACGGGAGATTGATCAACACCTGAAGGATATTCTACCCGGTGCCCTCAGCTTTAAGGGCAACCTGTTATTTGAGCCGTGGGAGGTGCGTAATGGTAGTGGCGGCTGGTATAAGGTATTTACCCCGTTTTGGAAGGCAGCGCTGATCCAGCAAGATACAATTACACCAGTGCAGCCGGTGCCGGCGCTTCTGACGGCCTTTAACGCTGATGGGGTAAATCGGCTTGCTGACTTGGATTTACTGCCCACCAACCCTAATTGGGCTGCCGGGTGGGCGCAAATATGGCAACCCGGCGAAGCTGGGGCGCATCAGCGCTTGGACTGGTTTTTTAGGGAGGGGATTCAGGGTTATAAAACCCTGCGTAACCGGCCAGATATGCTGCACACTTCTCGATTATCGCCACATTTGGCCTTTGGTGAAATTTCCCCCCGCGAGATTTACCACCAAACGCAGGCTTGGCTGGCCATGAACCCGGATTATGAAAAGGATGCTACGCATTTTATCTCGGAAATTGGCTGGCGGGAGTTTTCGTACAACCTGTTATATTATTTGCCCAATATTGCAAAAGAGCCCTTGCAGCCCCAGTTTAAGGCTTTTCCGTGGGAGGATCATCCCCAGTGGCTTACAGCATGGCAACAAGGGCAAACGGGCTTTCCCATTGTGGATGCTGCCATGCGCGAGCTCTGGCAAACCGGTTGGATGCATAACCGCTGCCGGATGATTGTGGGCAGTTTTCTGGTGAAAAATATGCTTATGCATTGGCATCATGGAGAAGAATGGTTCTGGGATACTTTGGTGGATGCAGATGTGGCCAACAACAGCGCCAGCTGGCAGTGGGTGAGCGGCTGTGGCGCTGATGCTGCCCCATATTTCCGGATTTTTAACCCTATTATGCAAGGGGAAAAGTTTGACCCAGACGGCACCTATGTGCGGCAATGGGTGCCAGAGCTACAAGATGTGCCCCTTAAATATTTGCATCAACCGTGGGAGATGCCCATACCACCTGCCCATTATCCAGCCCCCCTCATGGCGCACAGCGATGCCCGACAAAAGGCATTGGCGGCGTATGAGCATATTAAAAAAAATTAAGCCGCGGCACTACGGGCTTTTTGCCCCAGATAACCGCCATGGTGGCGTTTGGCATAGTCGGTTTGGGTAAAGCCAATGCGTTCCATCAGCTGCACAGCCAGAATATTGCCAATGGTATCCATCGCCAGCGTGCTGCTGCTGGGCATCAGGCCAAAGGGACAAACTTCCGGTGCATTTCCGGTTAGTAGGGTAATATGGCTGGCGACTGCCAGCGGGGCATCTGCTTGGCCGGTGATGCATATAACGCCCAAATCGGGATGCAATGCCTGCGCAATGGGAATAAGCTCGACCAATTCGCGCGTTTTGCCTGAGTTAGAAAAGGCCACCAGCACATCATGCGCGCCTAACATCCCTAAATCGCCATGGACGGCTTCCAACGGGCTGAGGAACTGGGCCGATGTGCCCGTACTGGCGAATTTGGTGGCCAGCAAGTAGGCAATTGTGCCGGCTTTGCCGACACCCGTTGTTATAATCCGGCCAGATTGCTGGTGACAATGCTGCTGGAGTAAATCTATAGCGGCAGCATAGGGGTTATCGGAGGGGATGGCCTCAACAGCTTGAATGAGTTTTTGTTGAATTTCTTGGGGGGTAGTCATGATGAATATCTTTTTTGAGTTATCATTGTAAAAAGCTTTATGTGTAAAACTTTGCCTCGCACAGCCAGATGATTGTGCTATGGTTTTGCCTATGAAACAAGTATTACAACACCCCCGCCGCCAACAACCCCAAGTCGCCGATGTGCCTGTGCCACAATGTGGTGCTGGCGAGGTGCTGGTCGCCACGCGTGCTTCTCTAATTTCTGCTGGTACCGAAAAAATGCTCATCGATTTTGCCGGAAAATCTCTGGCGGCCAAGGCACAGGAACGCCCAGATTTAGCCAAGAAAGTGATGGATAAATTCAAACGGGATGGTGCTGTCCCCACATTACGCAGCGTGTTTGCCCAACTGGAAAAACCCTTGCCGCTAGGGTATTCCGCCGCTGGTGAGATTCTTCAGGTAGGTGCCAACTTGCAAAATACCTATCAGGTGGGCGATCGGGTGGTGATGGCGGGTGCCGGGCTGGCCAACCATGCCGAGGTGAATGCCGTGCCTAAAAATCTGGTCGCCCCTTTACCCCATGATGTGCCGTTTGAGCATGGTGCGTTTTGTACCTTGGGCGCGATTGCCCTGCATGGTGTCCATAATGCCAATTTAACCCTGGGGGATCGGGTATTGGTGGTGGGCTTGGGGCTGGTAGGGCAACTGGCTGGGCAGTTGGCGACACTTTCTGGTGCGCGGGTGATGGGCATGGATTTTAATGAAAATCGTATGAAGCTGGCCACTGAAACAGGCGCGGTACAGGCCACTTGCTCGCCAGAAGGCGCCGATGCCGTTGTTGAAGCGTTTACGCAAGGCCGCGGGTTTGATGCTATTTTGCTGTGCGCGGCCACCGAGAGTGATGGCCCTATTCAGCAGGCAGCCGCATGGGCGCGCGACCGCGCCACTGTGGTGTTGGTGGGTAAGGTGGGTACGACACTGCCCTATGCCGACTATATGAAAAAAGAATTAACGGTGCGTATTTCCCGCAGTTATGGTCCTGGCCGTTACGATAACCAATACGAAACAAGCGGCCAAACCTATCCGGTGGGGTATATTCCCCATACCGAGCAGGATAATCTGGCCACCATAGCCCACTTACTGGGGACAGGGCAGCTTAATGTGGCGCCGCTGGTTTCCCATACATTCGATATTGCCGATGCTGAACAAGCCTACGATTTGGTAACAAATCAGCAGAATTGTCTGGGCGTGATTTTGCAGTATTCTGGCATAACGGCCGAGGCCATCAGCTATAAACAAACTGTAAAGCAACCATCTTTGCACGTTGTGCCCGATGCTGTGCAAGTTGGCATGTTAGGGGCAGGCAATTTTGCCACTGGGGTGATGTTACCCGCTTTAGCCAAGTTACATAATGTGCAGCTGGTAGGCATTGCCAGCAAAGGTGGGGCATCTGCCCAAGCGGCGGCTGAAAGGTTTAAGTTTCAGTTTGCTTCATCCCAAAATGAGGATGTTTTGAATCATGCGGATGTGAATGCTGTGGTCATCATGACGCGCCATCACCAACATGCGGCGCAAGTACAGGCGGCATTGCAGGCCGGCAAACATGTTTTTGTAGAGAAACCATTGGCATTGACGCGCGACGAGCTGGCGGCGGTGTATGCCACATGGCAGCAGCAGCCGCAGGTATTGATGGTTGGCTATAATCGGCGGTTTGCGCCACAGGTGCAGGCGCTTATGAAACGCCTGCCAGATGATGTTCCACGACAGGTATCTATTCGTGTGAATGCTGGCCATATTCCGGCAGATAATTGGCAGAATACGCCAGAAGGTGGGGGGCGCTTGCTGGGCGAGGTGTGCCATTTCCTTGATTTAGCTATGTTTCTGGCGGGGAGTTTACCTGTCAGCCTGTGGGCGCAGCAGGGCAGTGGTCAAGATAACTATATTGTCAGTATGCAGTTTGCCAACGGTGGTATGGCGCAGGTTTTTTATACATCGGACGGAGATAGCAGCTTCAGTAAAGAGCGTATTGAAGTTTATGCCGGTGGTTGTGTGGGCGTGATCGATAATTTTATGACCGCTACGCTTACAAAAGGTGGCCGGACACAAAAGCTTGGCAGCAGTAATTTGCTTCAAGGGCAGGATAAAGGCCATACGGCCGAACTCCAAGCCTTTACCGCTGCGGTGCGTGGCAAAGCCGATTGGCCCATAGCCGCTGCTGATTTGTTCCTTTCTGCCAGTTTGCCCATAGCCGCGCAGGAAAGTATAGAATCTGGCCAGATAATCAAACTTGATGGTTAATATATGTGTGGAATTGCTGGTTTTTTAGGGGATTATCAGCCCAGCTTGCTAACGGCCATGAATGCTGCCCAGGTACACCGAGGGCCTGACGGTGGTGATATTTGGCATCATCAACAGGCAGGGGTTGGCTTGGCGCATCGGCGGCTGTCAATTTTGGATTTATCTGCCAGCGCAGCCCAGCCTATGGTGGGCTGTGGCGGCCGTTATATGGTTATTTTTAATGGTGAGATATACAATTTCAAATCATTATACGAACAACTTAAAGTTGATTATGAACTGAATGCATATTCAGATACTTCTGTTCTTATACCACTATACGATCGCTATGGCACAGATATGTTACAGCACTTGAATGGTATGTTTGCCTTTGCCATTTGGGATACACAGGCAGAAACTTTATTTGTGGCGCGGGATCATTACGGCGTAAAGCCACTTTACTACACACAAACGCCGCGTGGGTTTTTGTTCGCCTCGGAATTAAAGGCATTGTTGCAAGCGGAAGATGTTGATAAAACATTGAATCCAGATGCGTTTGCAGATTATTTATGCTATTTGTGGTCACCAGGCGCCGCCACGCCGCTACAGCATGTTTCAAAACTTCCTCCTGGTCATGCTTTGCAAATCAAACGCGGGCAGGGGGCGCAGGTGTGGTGTTGGCACCGCTCAGAAATGTCTTTTAACTATAATTATAATAAAGATAAAAAAGACTTATCCACATTACTTGATACAGTGGTTCAAGAGCAATGTATTAGCGATGTGCCGGTGGGCGCTTTTTTATCCGGCGGCGTAGATTCCAGTGCTGTGGTCGCAAGCATGGTTGCGCAGAATTGTGCGCCGCAGCAAACCTACTGTATGTCGTTTCACGATAGTTCCATGGCAGAGGAGGGGTTTTCTGATGATATTACCTTTGCCAAAGATATGGCCACACATTTTAATGTGCCGTTACAAGAAATTCGGTCGGATGCTAGTGTGCTAGATAATTTGCCTGCACTGGTGCAGATGTTGGAAGAGCCACTGGCTGATCCCGCGCCATTGTACGTCCATCAGATTGCTGAGGCTGCGCGAGCGGATGGCATAAAAGTGTTGATGAGCGGTACGGGTGGTGATGATGTTTTTGCTGGTTACCGTCGACACCAAGCCACTATGCTGCGGCAACGCTTAGGTTTGTTGGCGCCGGTGGCGGGTCAGTTGGCACTTATGGGGAGTGCATTTGTTGGTGGTCATCTGCAGCGGCGGCTGCATAAACTAGGATATATGCTGCGAGGCAGCGAAAATGACTTTTTACGCCGCAGCTTTGTTTTTTCACCTTATGCACAGCCGAATCATATTTTTTCTCCCGAATTTATGAATATTGGCAAGGAAAACAATGAAAATGCGCTGGAACAGGCGCTGAGGGCTTCTGAGGGTCATCACCCCCTAAATAGGCAACTTTTGATGGAATTTGCAGGTTTTTTACCCGATTTGAACCTGCTTTATACCGATAAAGCGGCTATGGCTGCTAGTGTGGAGGTACGTGTGCCATTGATTGATCCGCGGTTGGTGGCCTTTATGGCCGATGTACCACCTGCATATAAAATCAATGGCGGTGTCACAAAATGGTTGTTAAAAGAAGCTGTTCAGCACAGATTACCCGCAGGAATTCTGCAGCGACCCAAGGCTGGCTTTGGTGCGCCCGTGCGCCAGTGGTTGTGTCATGATCGTGCCGATATGGTGCAGGATATTTTATTTGGCAGCCGAGCAGCAACGCGCGGTTTATTTCAAACCAATCAGTTACAACAGTTTTGGGCAGATGTGCGTGCGCAGCGTGTGGATGGTGCGTATGCTATACTTAGCTGCATAATGATGGAGTTATGGTGCCAAGCATTTATTGATGATTAAGGATTATTGCTTTGTTCGCATAATGTATATTATGTAAACTAAAATGTAGGATGTCTTGACAAGTTTCTGAGATACGCTGTCCTATCCAAAATAGGCTCGAATAAAGTTATGATTTAACTTGTGTAATAATTGGTGACGGACACTCTTGCTTTTTATGCCTAACGCATCGGCAAAGGCGCGAAAGACTTTTGGTGTATAATATATCCGGTTCCAGCCAATTTCTGGATAAATTGGATGTGCTGCATAACCGCTGGCCAGCAATATATTTTCTTGTGGGTATTGCAGTATGGCTTGTTGGTAAGCTGTGGTGGTTGGTTGGGTGAAATCGGTGCTTAATATCCAGTAGGCATTGCGTGCTCTTAGCATCTGTACAAGTTCTCCAGTGGCGGCAGCAACTGTGCCTGCGTATATGAGAATAAGTTCATCAGGAAATTGCGCTATGCTGTGTGCGAGGCTCTCTTCTGCTCCGGATTGCGATATCATCAGTGGAATATTAAATTGCACCGCCAGTGCGGCAAAGGCCTGCAGGCGCTCCTGTTGTGGGGTAACGTTATCTGTATAGTGTTGATCAAGTATAAAAGGCCCAATGGCAACGATAATATCGTGTTCATTTAAATAGGTGGTCAGGTCTTTTAGCTGCTGGGAAAGCGGTGTTTCGGTTGTGAGTTTGGCACTGATCGTCACCAAGTTTTTTTGCAGAACTTTATTATCAAAGGTTGTTTCATCTAGCTTATCAATATCGAGTGACACCACGGTGAATGGCTGCGGAATATAGGTATCGCCGGGTTTCGCTTGAGGATAGTCTGCTATATCTCGCTCCAAAAACGTCAGGCTATCTGGCGTGCCTATTTCGCACAGGGCGTTGGCGCATATGCGTGGTGGTCGGCGAGTTTGATCCTCGTTATATTGTTGCGAAATAAATAATAAATCCAGATTATACATTTCATCCGGCGGTAATTCATCCTCTCCGCGCCCCCCAGCACCAAGTACAGTTTTTAGTTCAGCATATTTTTCTTTGGGGTCGATGATATGGTCACGCGGGATATCGGGCGGTTGCGTGCCCCCCTCCTCTGGGGTATTGCTATTTTGCGGAGCGGAAGACACATTTTTTTTGTCAAGATTCAAAGCCTCCGAACGGGAAACACGCGGAGCCACCTTAGGCCCGGCACCATCGTAATCAAGTGGTTTTGGCGTCACTTTCAATCCTGTTCGTTATCGCTTTTGGAAACAGCTTCAGGAAGTTTTCGTTGGTAACATTAGCAATGTGTGCCACCTCCTGATGACGTAATAATGCCAGCTTTTCGGCAACACGCACAACATAAGAAGGTCGATTAGGCTTTCCCCGGTGTGGTATTGGGGCAAGGTAGGGGGAATCTGTCTCTATCAGCAGGAGGTCATCCGGCACATGGGTGAAAATACGTTGTAATTCAGTGGTATTTTTGAATGTAATCACGCCGGAAGCGGATAAGTAAACACCATGTTTAATCGCAAAATCGGCCAAATCCTGCGAGCCTGTAAAACAATGCAGCACCACACTGCCCGGTGGCGTGCCCAGCTGGAAGGCTTCTTTGAGTATATCTATCGTATCTTCTTCGGCATCGCGGGTATGAATCACCACCGGCAGCCCCACTTCGCGGGCAACCGCAAGATGCAGACGAAACAGTTGCTGCTGCTGTTCCTTGGGGGCATAGCTATAATGATAATCTAGTCCAGTTTCGCCCAAGGCAACCACTTTGGGTTCTTGCGCTGCACTTTGCATGGCAATACGAATTAATTCAGGGGGGCGTTTTTCCTCACGTACATGGTTGGGATGAATGCCATAACTGGCAAAAACGCCTTTATTTTCGCGCGCCACTTTTTGAATTGCAGGAAATGTTTGATGATCGGTACTAATGCATAACAACGTGGTTACATGATGATCGCGCGCATCTTTTATCAGAAAATCTATGGCTAGATTATCGCTGCGGTCATAGGTTAGATGACAATGGGAATCGGTAAATTGAATCATGCGGCCTCTGCCTCTAGCCGGGGAAATAGGCCCTGCGGTGCAGGTAGTGGCACACCCGCAGTCAGGCCGGGGATTGTTTGCAGTGCCTCATACGAAATATTTTCAAGACTGAGCTGCTTTTGCAAAGCGCCCCCTTTCTCGGGCATAAAGGGGGTAATCAGCACAGCAATAACGCGCAGGCCTTCCATCAGAACGCGCAGACAGTGCGCCATGCGTGCTGGATCTTTTGCTTTTAGTTCCCACGGTTTTTGGTCTTCCATATATTTATTGGCAGCTGTCACTATTACCCACAGGCTATCCAGTGCTTTACTAAATGCTAGTTCGTCAATGCAAGCCGCCACCTGAGGCAAGGCTTGGCGCGTGGTGGCCAAAAATGCTTCATCTGCTGGGGTCAATGTTTGCAAGGCAGGTACTGCGGCCTGACAATTTTTTTGAACCATGGCAAGCACGCGCTGAAACAAGTTGCCTAAATCGTTCGCCAGCTCGGTATTTAAGCGGTTGATAAGGCGTGCTTGAGAAAAATCGCCATCCTGACCAAATACCACATCGCGCATGAGGTAATAACGAATCGCATCTGTGCCGAAAGTGGCCGTTACTTCCGCCGGATCCACCACATTACCGAAAGACTTGCTCATTTTTTTGCCCTCAGATGTCCACCAACCATGGGCAATAATCCGTTGAGGTAGCGGCACATTGGCTGCCATTAAAAATGCTGGCCAATACACAGCATGGAAACGCAGAATATCCTTACCAATAACATGAATGGCAGGCCAGTGTGCCATAGTGCCCGGGTAACCATCTGCCGTAATGTAGTTGGCCAGTGCATCAATCCAGACATACATCACATGCTTCTCATCGCCGGGGACGGGTATGCCCCAGTTAAACGTAGTGCGGGAAATAGATAAATCTTGTAGGCCGGCAGATACAAATGAAATAACCTCATTGCGCCGGCTTTCCGGTTGAATAAAATTCGGCTGGCTTTGGTACAGCGCCAATAACTTATCTTGAAATGCCGATAGCTTAAAGAAATAGCTTTCTTCTTCCATCCATTCAACGGGGTGACCACTAGGTGCTAACTTTTTGCCATCCTGTTCCGTTAGCTCGTCTTCGGCATAATAAGCCTCGTCAGAAACACAGTACCACCCGCTGTAGGTAT
>CAZDNZ010000017.1:0-12801 GCA_964506925.1 uncultured Pseudomonadales bacterium
TTGTGCCATCGTTAATCAGTAAAACGTCGGGCAGGGTGACTTTTTCGCCTGTTGGTACATCAAGTTTTTCTACAACGACCGTATCGCCCTTAGAAACTTTAACCTGTTTTCCGCCTGTTTTAATAATTGCGTACATCATTATCTTTCTCCGTTACAGCGGTTTGGATAACCAATTTATACACATCTGTCAAATGGTTTGTTTGGGGAATTATGTGGTTTTTGTATTTTTGTGGTGGGGCTTATCGGAGCGGAGGGCATACTGCTTGCGGCCTTCGGGTTCGTGGTACACGCGCATAATCATTTCCCCTAAAATGCCCATACCCAAAAGTTGTGTGCCCATTAATATCAGCATGACGGCAAGCAGCAGCAGGGGTCTGTCGGCAATATCTGCCCCGAAGATTTTGAGGGTTGTCAGGTATAAGGCGATAAAAAAGCCAGATATGAACATGAGAAGCCCCAGATAACCAAAAGCATGCATAGGACGACTGAGATACTTGCGAAAGAACTCCAGCAGCAGAATATCCAGGATAACGCGGATGGTTTTATCCAGCCCGTATTTGCTTTTACCAAACTGGCGGGCATGGTGCTTTACTTCAATTTCTTCTATTTTGGCACCGTATTGGGCAACCACCACCGGAATAAAACGGTGCAGCTCGCCGTAAATTTTGCAGGCTTTGATGGTATCCCGCTTGTAGGCTTTTAAGGAACAGCCCAAATCGTGCAGTTTAACCCCCGTAAACCAGCGAATGAAGCGATTTGCCAAACGAGAAGGGATTGTTTTGCGGAGGGCGCTATCTTGCCGGTTTTTACGCCACCCAGAGACAACATCAGCATTGGTTTTTTCCATGTGTTCTAACAGGCGCGGAATATCTGCCGGATCGTTTTGTAAGTCTGCATCAAGTGTCACAATAATGTGCCCTGCTGCATGGTCAAAACCAGCCTGCAGGGCTGCGGTCTGGCCATAATTACGCCGAAAAAACAGCGGTTTCATGGTGGGATAATCCGGCTGTAAATCGAGCATAACCTGTGCGCTGTTGTCGGTAGATCCATCGTCAATGCATATAAGCTCCCACGCATATTTGGTTTTTTGCATCACATCAGCTAATTGTGGTAGCAAGTGGGGCAGGCTTTCCGCCTCGTTATAGACAGGAATAATCAAAGAAATTTGTGGGTTAGTGTCTTGTTTACTCTGCGGCATTGTTATTTTCCAAGTTGTTTTCTAATTCTGGTTGCTTCTCTGGCTTATCTTTTGTGGCTGCTGCGGGTATTTTTAACAAACAATAAGCATTTTGGCAGATATCTTCAGCATCGGTGCGGCGGCCTTTTGGCAACGCCTCTATGGCCTCTGGCAGCAGGTGCTTGGGGGTTAGAATCATAGTTTGTTGTGGCGTGATATGTTCAGTAAGGGCTGCTTGGGTTTGTACCTGCTGAAAATTTTGCCCGGATACCAACCGCACACTGGGGCGACTTACTTGGTAGTGGATGACATGCGTTGTTTGTGTGACATCTTTTTTCATAATTTGTGCCAGCTCATGCAGTGGTTTTTGCCAGTACTGGTAGGCGACGGGCAAAATACCCACAATGCCAAGCGATAAAATGCCAAGCTGGGAAAAAACCAATACCCATAAACCGCTGCGGCATTGCTTGCTTAACGCCCAAAAACCAGCCAGCCCACCCACAATAAGGAGGATACTAATACCATAAGGGGCTAAATTCAGGGGTATCTCTTGGCTGAGAATCTGAGCGGTGAAGGCATCGGGCGGTGGCCAAGTGATGCCGATACGTGTCAGCAACGGATCTGTCATGTTAGGTTGGGCGGCAATCAGTAGCCGGTGCGCTGCCAAGGCGCACAGCCCGAAAATAATGCTGAACAGAACGCCCAAATAACGCACATGGCGGGCGCCACTTAGCCCTTCCGCCCAGACGGCCAGAATCAGTGCTGCCCCGGGTAGGGCTGGTATTATCCCAAAAAATAGGGAAGTTGGGGAGAGGCCAGAGACGACAAAGGTGCTGAGGAGCCAGAGCAGGCCAATCACTGGCAGGGCGCGTTCGGGCTGTAGGCTTTTGCAATCGTCTCCCACTTTTTTGTGGGTGGCGGGAATCGCTACCAGAAGTAAAACCGACCAAGGGAAAAAGCCGATCAGCAAAATAAGAAGATGATAAAACAACACATCGTCAGCAAAAGCACTTTGTGCCAGATTTTGTACCTGCTGTGCGAGTACGAACTCTTCAAAAAATCCAGTCCCCCCATGGTTGAGGATGAGCAATATCCAAGGAAGCAAACCCAATAACAGACCGGTTAAAATATAAAAGGGATTGAGAATACGCAGGCTTTCAAAAAAATAGGGCTTTAGCATCACAGTGAAGCCAATGGTTAACGCAGGGATAAGCACACCAGACGCCCCTTTTGCCAATATGCCAACCGCCAGCAGCAGGCCAATGAGGATTTGATATCCCGGGCTGATTTTCCGCCGATACAGCACATGGATAGCCAATAGAGTACTGGATAATATACTAAATTGCAGCAAGGCATCGGGTGTGGCCATGCGGGCAGGCAGCAGCCAAAGCGCATTTGCCCCTAAAATAGCTGTTGCGGTGAGTGCCAGCCGATTGTTGTGGGTGGTGGTGCGGACAAAACGAAAAAAGAATATCGTGGCAAGCCACATCAGCAAAGCCGAGGGTAATCGCGCCGCTTGTGCTGAATGCTCGGCCTGATAAGGCATCGCGGCCATCACCTGCAAGGATAACGATTGCAGCCAATAGCCGAGTGGTGGTTTATGCCATTGTGCCTCGTTATTGTAGGTTGGTAGCTTATTGTTCGTTGGTGTCGCCATTTCTATGCTGATTTGGGTGGCAAGGGTTTCATGCCCATCAAACAAGCCGTACAGATGATGCCCCCAACAGAACAATATGCCCAGCAGGAGCAATAAAAGATAACCATAATACTTATAGACATCTGGCGAGGCAGGCTCAGCAACTTTATGGGGTACGGGGGATAATGTCATAGCGGTATGTTAATACAGTCCCCACAAAAAAGCCAAGCGCTGCACCACTGATAACATCGCCCACAAAATGGGGGGTGATAGCACCAAAACGCGCGGTGCTTACCAGAATAGCGGTAGGCCACAGCACAATTCGCCAGCGGGGAAAATGCATATGCAATACAGCGAGGAGAGCAAATGTTGTGACAGTATGGCCACTAGGAAAGCTATGAAAAGTTGCGCTAAGGCCCGGGCCTATCGCTTCAATCTCATTATGCCATAGGAACATTTTAGGCCGCGGCCGGCCAATCAGTGCCTTCAGCACAAAACAGACCGCACCAGCGCCAAACATAATGGGCAGGGTCATAACCCACATGCGGCTGCGCGCGGGCAGTTGCTGCACATAGCGGGCGCAGCGGTGTAAAAGCGTATGCGTTGTTTCAACCGGCCTTGTTTTGAAAACCAGTACGCGCAGCCAAATAAAAAATGCGCCGGCAAACATTTTGGCCAGCACCTTTAAGGCATCGGCTGGTTTTAGGCCACGCCGGTTTTTACGGCTTCTTTTTAAGTGGAGGTGCAGGGTATAAACGCCCCCCAACAAGCACCCAAGCATTTGCCAGCGGCCTAACCCTAGGGTGCCCAGATAGCGCCAAGCCTCGTTGACCCAAGGGCTATGATGATCCTCCAGCCATTGCGTGATGAGAAAATCCAAACCAGAAAACCAGAAAAAGACCCCTGCCAGAAACCAGATTGCACATAAAAGCGTAAAATTTTGCCACGACATGTAAGACTTATAGCGGTCTTTTGTTTTGTTTGCAAAAAAACCATGTTAAAAAGCGGCATGACGAATAAAACCTCCACCTGGTATTTGCTGCGCCGCTTATTGTTCACTTACCTGCCCCCGCACAAACAGCATTTAGGCTATGCTATGCTGGCTATGCTTGTGGTTGCGGCGTGTATGAGCCTTTCCGCTTATTATATTCAGCCGTTGTTTGACCGTGGCCTGATTGCTCAAAAGGTAGGGGTTATCAATACAATTGTGCTGGCATTGGTTGGCCTAACCATGATTAAAGGCGCGGCTTATTATGTGCAGGCCTATTATATGGAAAGCATTGGCCATCGGGTGATTGCCGATATGCAGCAGGCTTTATACCACAGGCTGCTGTTGCAGGATTTGCGGTTTTTCCAATTACATCCAACAGCCACATTAACGGCGCGGTTTATTTCGGATTTGTATCGTATGAAGATGTGTATTATTCAGATTTTCTCAAATGGGTTGCGGGATACCGCCATTATTATCGGGTTAATGGCCAACATGATATACCAGAACTGGCGGCTAACGCTCTTTACGGTGCTCATTTTGCCGCCAACCGCCTTTATTATTACCCGCAGCGGCCGCCTCACCAGAAAATATGCCCGTTTGAATCAGGAGAGTACGGGGCGGTTATCGCACCTGTTGGCGCAAACGCTGGGGTATGTTCGCCAAGTTCAGAGTTTTACCGCCGAAAAGCGAGAGCAGGTGCGCGTGGATAAGCAGATTGATGATGTTTACGATTCCAGCGTTCGCGCCAGCCGGATTCGTGCCATTAGCTCTCCGTTAATAGAGATTGTGGGCACAACGGTGATTGGCCTCATGATGCTCTATGCCGGTTACCAGATAAAGCACGATATGCTTACAACAGGGGCATTTGCTTCCTTTATGGCATCGCTGGTGATTATTGTGCGCCCGTTAAAGGGGCTGGCCAACCTGAACCATGTGTTGCAGGAGGGGCTGAGCGCCGCTCTGCGTACGTTTCAGATTATGGATATGCCTATTCATGTGAAGGAGGATAAAAACGCCCAAACGCTGAAGGTGAAGGCTGGGGAGATACAGCTAAAGAACATAAGTGTCACCTATGCAGATGGTAAAGTTGCGCTGGATAACCTAAACGTAACGATTCCTGCCGGGCAAACCGTAGCCTTTGTGGGGTCGTCTGGCGCAGGTAAAAGCACATTGCTTAATTTAATCCCGCGTTTTTTTGATCCATCCGCCGGGCAGGTGCTTATTGATGGGCAAGATATTCGTCAGGTGACGATAGCCTCGCTGCGTCGGCATTTGGCTCTAGTGACGCAGGATGTGGCGATTTTTGATGATTCAGTTTGGGCAAATATTGCGTATGGGAAACCTGCTGCCACCGCCGAGGAAGTGAAAGCTGGTGCCGAAATGGCCGCTGCGACAGAATTTATTGAGCATCTGCCCAATGGCTGGGATACGGTGCTGGGCGAAAATGGTGTGAAGCTTTCTGGGGGGCAAAAACAACGGGTGGCGATAGCCCGCGCTTTGGTGAAGGATGCCCCCATCCTGCTGCTTGATGAAGCCACAAGTAACCTGGATACAGCATCCGAACGGACGGTGCAGTATGCGCTGGAAAAACTGGCTAAAGGCCGCACTACATTGGTGGTGGCGCACAGATTATCTACGATTGTTTCGGCCGACATTATTCATGTGATGGATAATGGCCAGCTGATTGAAAGCGGTACCCACCAAGAACTGCTGGCCAAACAAGGGGCATATGCCACCTTGTGGGATATGCAGAGCAGTGGCCTGCCAACATGAAGCACCGCCTGCTCGGATATGCTGCTGGCGGGTTGCTGCGCCTGTACCTTTTTGTCTTGTCGATAACGTCTCGTATTATTAAGGGTAATGGTAAGCCGCCTGCACCGGCTGTTTATGCCCTGTGGCATGGCCATCTTTTACTGATGCCCATTTTGTTTCATGCTGTTGAGCGGCGGCGGACAGTTATACTGACATCGCAGCACGGCGATGGCCAAATTGCCGGATATGTTGCCCGTAGCTTTGGGTATAAAGTGATTCATGGTTCATCAACGCATGGGGGCCGCCAAGCAGCGCGGGCTTTGGTGCAATCTTTAAAAGAGGGTTACAATGTTGTGATTACGCCAGACGCACCACCCCAGAAGGCTTATCAATGCAGCCCCGGTGCCGAACGTATTGCCGCCATGGCAGGTGTACCATTAGTGGCAGTGGTCACGCGTATCTCGTGCGCCAAAGTTTTGGATACCAAAGATAGGTTCACGCTACCACTACCGTTTGGCAAAATAGAGCTTTTGTTTCGTCCTGTGCCACCTTCGGAGCAGGCGCTGGCGCGGACACTGCGGGGAGAGCTTTAGGCTATGATCTGGTTGTACCGTTTGTTACAAGTGCTGCTGGTACCTCTGATTGTGGTATTTTTTGGTTGGCGGCTGCTGAAAGGTAAAGAAATAGCGGCGCGCTGGCGCGAGCGGTTGGGGTGGTGTCGGCAGCCGCGGCCACAGGGGCAACTGATTTGGCTTCATGGTGCCAGTGTAGGAGAGACGCTAAGTTTGTTGCCTTTAGCCAGCCACCTGCGGGCTGAGGGTTATCAGGTGCTTATGACATCAGGCACACGGACGTCGGCCGCGCTGGTGGCAAAACGGGCGCCCGCAGGGGTGATTCATCAATTTTTGCCGTTTGACTTATGGCCATGTGTTTTTATATTTTTGCGTCATTGGCAGCCGCAAGCCACCGTGTTTGTGGAAAGCGAATTCTGGCCGGAACTGTTATATCAGGCACCTCAGCCGCTGTTGTTAAATGCGCGGATATCCGATAAATCGTTTCCGACATATCAGAAATATGCGTGGTTTTTCCGGCCATTTTTGCAAAAATTCAAAGCCGCTCTGGCTCAGCGGGCAGAAGATGCCACGCGCTTACAGGTTTTGGGGGTGCCTAATGTGGAGGTTGGCGGTAATTTAAAATACGATGCCCCACCACCAGATTATGACCCAACGGCGTTCAAAGCCCTACAGCAACAGTATGCCGCACAGCCGGTGCTTGTGTTTGCCAGTACCCATGAAGGTGAAGAAGAATTAGCCAGCCAGATGGTGCAGCAGTTAGCACAGAAAATTCCAAATTTACTGACGGTTATTGTGCCTCGCCACCCCGAGCGCGGTGCTTCGTTGGCACGCACCTACGGTTGGCCGCAACGGTGCAAAAAAATGGGGTTACCGGCGCATGGTATTTACTTGGCTGATACGCTGGGCGAGCTTGGCCTGTGGTATCGGTTGGCAGATGTGGTGGTTGTGGGGGGCTCGTTGGTGCCCCATGGGGGGCATAATCCCCTAGAGCCCCTCAAGCTGGCTAAAGTTACCCTGACAGGCCCGCACATGTTTAACTTTAAGGATATGATGCCCCAGCTAGAGGCTGCGGGTATGCTAAAAGCGGCCACAACCCTTGCAGAATTAGAAAAAGAGGTGCAGATTTATCTGCAGGATAATAAAAAGAAAGCGGCACAAGTGAAGCGCATCAAGGCATTTATGCCCCAGCTTACAGGCGCAACCGATGCCGCACTGGTCATGGTAAAAAAATATGCAACAGCCTAATTTCTGGCAAAAACGTGGGTATATAAGCCTGTTTTTACGTCCATTAAGCTGGATATATATGTTTTTCAGATTTTGTCATCGTCGGTTGCGGCTTTTTCGGCGCTATTGGTCTGGCGTGCCGGTTATTTCGGTGGGGAATATTGTGGTTGGTGGTTCCGGTAAAACCCCTTTTGTTGCCAGTTTAGCCAAACACTTTGCGGAACAAGGTAAAATGGTGGCCATTTTGTGCCGTGGCTATTGTGGGCAGCAACGTCTGCCCTTGCGGGTAACACCCAACATGCCCGCCGAGCGGGTAGGCGATGAACCCCTCATGCTGGTGCAGGCTCTGGCTGGGCATACGGTGCAGGTGTGGATAGGGCGAGACCGGGTAGCCGCCGCTAAGCGCGCAGAAGCGGCAGGCGCGGATATAATCATCCTTGATGATGGATTTCAGTATGATCTATTAGCGCGCGATGTGGATATTGTGATGATTCAGGCAGGCTATGGCTTTGGCAATGGGCTATGTTTGCCAGCAGGCCCCCTGCGAGAGCCCGTTGCAGCGCTCAAGCGGGCAGATTTTGGCGTGGTGATGAACGAATCGGCGCCATTGGCTTATTGGGGTTTGCCTGCTTATCGGTTGTTTACCAAGCCTATGGCAACGGATGTCAAAGCGTTAACAGGCAAAAAACTGCTGGCTTTTGCCGGTATTGCGCGGCCACAGGTGTTTTTTGAAATGTTAAAACATGCCGGCCTGAATGTGGTGCAAGAAGTTGCGTTTACAGATCATCATCATTATACAAAGCAGGATATGGCGGCATTAAAAGCCTCTGGACTTAGCCTCGTTACAACCAGCAAGGATGCTGTCAAGCTGCCTGCGGGCTTTGCCCATGTGGTACGGATTGATGTTGTCGGCAAAGACTGGGCAGATATTTTAACCGATATACATACCAAGCTGGCCAAAATATAGCTTTGCGTTGCTTTAAATTTTGGCTATTGAGCCCCAGAAAAATTTCATAACCACATGCAGTGCCAGAAAAACGAGCGTAGCAATACCCGCCAGAACAACATGCGTTAAAGGCCCAGCTGCCGTAAAGCAGCCCGCCCCCCAAGCAAGTGTGTGTGGCCATAATCGGGCTAACCCTGCCCCAATACCCAGCAGTAAACCCATTTGTAAATCCTGTGTCCCATGGCCACCAACAGCCAAACCGAACAGGCTGCCGCCCAGTGTCATGAGCACACACCATAAAACAGCCGTACCAACCACACCATAAAGAACAATCTGCCAAACAATATCCGGCACAGGCATAGGCAGTAGGGTAGGGTCATAATATTCAACAGATATGGCCGCAACGCTGAACATCAGAATCAGTTGCACAATGCCCCACAAAAAACTAAAAAAAGACATTATTCATTCCTTTCAGGTAGAAACAGTATAGGGTCAAGCGGGGTTTGATGCCAGTATATTCCTAAATGCAGGTGTGGCCCAGTGCTGCGGCCTGTATTGCCGACTGTACCGATTATATTTTCTTTATTCACCTGTTCGCCCACTTTTACATGCATTTCATCCAGATGAGCATAGATGGAATGTACGCCCAGCCCATGGTTGATGATGATCAGGTTGCCATTAAAAAAAGTATCCAGCGCAAGGCTAACCTCACCCGCCGCAATAGGCCGAATAGGTGTACCGTGGGGTGGGGCAATATCCAGCCCCTTGTGCCAGCTTCTTTCCTTACCATTGTAGGTGCGCCGGCTACCGTACACGCCTGTAATAGGGCCAGAAACAGGCCACTGAAAACGCTGGAACTGCTGCGGTTGTGCATCCCGACGTGCTGCGCGTATTTTGGCGGCTTCTTTTCGGCTGCGCTTGACTTGTTGCGGATTAGGCGTAACGGTTTGCTGGCTAACGCCTTTTATATGCTGTGTTTTATAATTTTGCGGCGTTATGATGAAGGATTGAACGGTAACAGTGTTATCTGGATGCGTTAATTTGAGGATAGCCTCTGCCGGATATTCTCTGTGGAAGCCAAAAAAGAAGCGGTTTTGGTTTATCGTTGGTTTCTGGTTAGTTATTTCAATGTGGGTGCCGGGGGGCAGGGTGCCGGTTATATAGCCGCCTTGGGTATATTTTCCTGCTAAGGTAAGCGCCCAGCCCGCCACGGGCAAGCAGCACATAATGGCAAGTAGGTAAGCCCAAAATCCTTTCATATCAGCTTGGCCTTACGGATGCCATCTTGGAAATGGAGCTGAATACTATCCGCGGTGGTTGTTGCGCTTTTTACGGGTAAGTTATGATTATCTGTAATGTAAACATAGCCTTTACGTAAAGGTGCCTCAGGCGAAAGAGCCTGAAGTGTTTGCATGGTACTGGCAAGTTTATCTGCCTTATGCCGCATATATTGTTGCATTGCCTGATGCAACCGCTCGCTGCGTTCGTCAAGTTGTTGGCTCATGGGGCCAAGCAGGCGGGCAGGATCTGGCAGGCGGTTTTCAAAGTTTGCCAGCATTAGTTTGTGGTGCCGAATAGATTGAGCGGCAATATGCCCCAACCGCTGTTGAAAATGCTGAATTGTATTTAATAAATCTGGTTTGTAAGGCACCACAAGTTCGGCCGCAGCCGTAGGCGTGGATGCTCGGACATCTGCTACATAATCCACAAGCGTATGATCTGGCTCGTGCCCCACACCAGTCACCACTGGTATAGCTGAACCAGCCACGGCCCGGATCACATCTTCATCATTAAAGGCCATGAGGTCTTCCACGCTGCCGCCACCACGCGCTAAAATAATCACATCTAGCTGGGGCTGAAATGCCTGCGCTTGTTGCAAGGCTTGGATAATTTGGGTGGGCGCTTGCTCCCCCTGCACCGTTACAGGCCAAAGCCACACATTGCGGGGGCAGCGCGCGGTTATACGGTGGAGCATATCGCTAATAACAGCCCCTGTGGGGCTGGTAATAATGCCAATATGCTGGGGGAGAAAAGGGAGGGGCCTTTTCCGTTCGGGGTCAAACAGGCCTTCTGCAGCCAGCTTTTTCTTTCTTTCTTCCAGTAGCTGAAGCAAAGCGCCCAGCCCTGCCGGCTTTATTGTTTGCACATCCAGCTGATACTGGCTGCGCGGGGGATAGGTTGTCACCCGGGCCCGGAGCCTTACCAGTTGCCCCTCTTTTATTTCGTTACGCGCACTGTGCGCATGACTTTTCCAGAGAATACAATTGATAACAGCATCGGTTTTTTGATCCTGAAGGTTAAAATAAATATGCCCGCTCCCCGGCATTTTGAGGGAGCTAATTTCGCCTTCAACCGTCACTTGTGCAAAAGAATTTTCAATATTTCTTTTAAGTGCCGAGGCAAGCGAGCCTACAGAAAAAACCTCAGGCTCTGAAGTTTCATTCAGAAGCGTATCTGTGAAGGCAAACAAGTCGGTCATGCTGTTTGCGCATTACTCATGCCCGACGATGACCGTGACAACCTCATCAGGATGCAAAAGGGTTTGCGCAACACGTTGAATATCTTCGCGGGTGACCGCCTGCACTTTGTCACGCCATGTATCCAAGTAGTCAATGCCTAAATCTTCCATTTGCATGACAGAAAGATAGCCCAAAATCTTCTGGTTACTGTCAAGACGCAGCGGGAAAGAGCCATCCAAGTATTTTAACATCCGTTCATATTCAGCGACAGGCACACCATTTTTTTGGATGTCATCAATTTCATCTTTCATGACCTTAATGGCTTCATCTACAGACTGGTTGCTGGTTTGCACACCAGCCATAAATGCACCAGCGTGGGGCAGGGGCTGAATAACGCTATAAACATGATAGGCCAAGCCGCGTTTATCCCGTACTTCCACCATATAGCGGCTGACCATACCGCCATTACCCAGAATGCCATTCATCACAAATGCAGGAAAATAATCCGGATGCTCTCGGCTGATGCTGAGGTGACCAAAAAGCACGGTGGATTGTGGAATATCCCGCGCTATCCGCACAATTTGTGGTGTTACTTCCTGAGGTTTTTGGCTTACTTCATTTCTATTTGTGCCAGCCGGGATATCGGCAAAGATTTTGTCCAGCTTGGCTTTCAGCTCCTCGGCTGTAATGTCGCCCACCACGCTTACCACCATGTTTGCGCGGTTAAAACTGGCTTTGTGGTAGGCCATAATGTCTTCCCGAGTTATGTGCTTAACAGAGTCTTCTGTGCCTTCAGTCGGGCGGCCGTAGGGGTGGTTTTCAAACAGAGCTTGCTGAAAAGCGCGCTTGGCGGTGGCTTGTGGATTCTCCAGAATACGGCGAATGCCGGATATAATTCTGGCCCGTTGACGCTCTAGTGCTGTGGGGTCAAAACGGGGAGCAGCCAAGGCATCCGCCAGCAGCTGAAAGGCTTCATCTTTGTGCTCGGTGAGGGTGGTTAAGTTTACATCCAGGTTAAGTGTACCTGCATCGGCAGAAAACCGCGCGCCAATAAGATCCAAGGCTGTTTGAAAAGCTTCCATGTCTTTGTCACCGGCGCCTTCGTCTAGCAGGGCGGCAGTTAAATTGGCCAATCCATTTTTGGTTGCTGGCTCAAATGCACTGCCAGCGCGGAAGGAAACTTCCAGCGAAATCATAGGCAGGTTGTGGCTTTCTACCAGCCAGGCGGTAACGCCTGAACGGGATTCAACCACTTGAATATCCGGCCCTTTAGTGCTGGCAAATGCTGGTATGGTCATAAGAACTCCTGTAATAAATAGAATGGCGGGTAAAAATTTGCTGGGCATATTTATCTTTTTCATCGTAGGCTAACAATAGCACGATTTTAAAATGGAAATACAGCATGAAACTTGGTTTTTTTGAACAATCTTATGTCAATGGCTTTATCAGAGCCACCCTGCATCAGCCACGGGTGATGCGCTGGTTTCAGGCACAGGTACCGCTGGAGAAAGGCGCAGAAGTGCTGGAAATTGGCTGTGGCCGTGGGGTAGGCCTGCGCCTGTTGGCTAAACATGTGGCGCCATATGCCATTTACGCCATAGACTTTGATCCCCGGCAAGTGCAGCGTGCGCAGGAAAATGCCCGTACCACGGCGCCATTGCCGCAGGTTACGCAGGGCGATGCCGCGCGGTTGGTTTACCAAAACCGCAGTTTTCACGGGGTTTTTTCCTTTGGTGCGGTGCATCATGTGCCAGATTGGGAGCAGGCTCTGCAGGAAATCCACCGGGTGCTGCGGGACGGCGGTTATGTCTATTTAGAGGAGTTTTATCGCGGTTTTCTGCATCATCCGCTGGTGCGCTGGCTGGCGCCGCATCCATCTGGGCGATTCAACCATAAGGAATTACTGGAAGCCCTTACACAACAAGGGTTTGAGGTCAAATCCCAGCGTCAGATTATCCCCGGTTGTTATGGTTTAATGATTGCGCAGAAAGTAGCGGAAGCTGCCACTGTACCCTCAAAGCGGGCGTAAGCGGGTCGGGGC
>CAZDNZ010000018.1:0-12713 GCA_964506925.1 uncultured Pseudomonadales bacterium
GCCTGGTGAACGAAACCCCCATCACCGATTGGGATACCATGCGCGAGGCTATTCAGCAGAACCTCTCTGCTCCGCTGCAAGTGGTTATCGAGCGTGATAACGAGCTGCTCCCCATCATTCTAGAGCCAGAAGTGGTTGAATATACCGACCTTATGGGCCGTACCCACACCGTGGGGCGGGTAGGTATTATGCCCACAGGGGCTACATTTTATCAGGAACATGGCTTGTTAGGTGGCATGTGGCGCGGTATTGAGCGCACGTGGGAGCTGATTGCCCTCACGTTTGAATCTATTTATCGGCTGATTATTGGCGCCATTTCGCCAGATAATCTGGCCGGGCCGCTGGGTATTGCCCAACTTACCGGCAGTGCGGCCGATCAGGGCATATATGCGTTGTTGCTGTTTATGGCCATTATTTCGGTAAATCTGGGGATTGTAAACCTGCTGCCCATACCTGTGCTAGACGGTGGCCATCTGCTGTTTCTGCTCTGGGAGCGTATTTTTAAACAACAACCTTCCGAGCAAGTGCAAACTTGGAGCATCCGTGCCGGTATGGCGATTATCCTGTTGCTGATGGTTTTTGCCACCAGTAACGATATTCAGCGCTTTTTAACGGGCTAAGCCTGCACCTAAAAAATAATGCCTCTGCCATAAAATATCTGCCGTTTTAGGCCTGTTTCCGCGTTTAGCTTAAATAATTGTGCCGCCATATTGCACCAAAGGCAAAAGCGCCCTAAACTGTGGCCATCATGACTCTAAAAATAAGCACGCTTTTGGTCTCCTTTTCTCTTTCCTTGGGGATTTTTGTAGCGGGGTTTGCTGTGGCGGCACCGATTACAGATATTGAAGTTACCGGCAATCAGCGGGTAGAAAATGTAACCGTAGAAGCCTATCTGCCCTTTACGCGGGGCGCCGATTTTGATGCGGCGCGCATTGGCGATATTGTCAAAACCCTGTACAGCACTGGCCTGTTTGCAGATGTGAATGTGCGGTGGGAAAATAATATTCTGAAAATTGAGGTTGAAGAAAACCCGTTGGTCAACCAAGTAGCCATTGAGGGAAACGAGAATATTGACGATGAGATTCTGCAGGAAGGTTTACTGCTTAAGCCACGAGCAGTATTTACCCCAGCTAAAGCCCAACAGGATGCCCGTGCGCTGGAGGAAGCCTACAAAGCTCGGGGGCGTTTTCTGACCACTGTTGCACCTCAGCTGATTGAACGCGACCAAAACCGTGTTGATGTGGTCTATAAAGTGACCGAAGCAGAAGAAACAGATATTGCCGAAATCCGGTTTGTGGGGAATGCACATTTTGATGATGGCGATCTGCGCGATACCATTGCGACCAAGGAATCGGCTTGGTGGCGTTTCCTCACCAGTGCCGATACTTACGACCCCAACCGGCTGGAAGTGGATCGGCAGCTGATTCGGCGGCTTTACCTGACCAATGGTTTTGCGGATGTGCAGGTACAATCAGCCGTGGCAGAGCTGGCGCGGGATGAATCCGCCTTTTATGTTACGTTCACGGTGCAGGAGGGGGTACGCTACAACTTTGGCCAAATAGATTTGGCCATCAATGCGCCAGATACACCGTTGAAAACCGATACGCTGGAACCTGCCGTCACGCTTGCCCAAGGCGAGCTGTATAATGCCCAACGTATTGAAGAAAATATCGATAACCTGATTGATGCCATTGGTGCAGAGGGGTTTGCCTTCCTCGATGTTGAGCCAACTTTTGAGCGTAATGAAGCAGAACAATCGGTTGATGTAACTTTTAACATTAATCCAGGGCCACGGGTTTATGTTAACCGGATTGAAATTGAAGGCAATACCCGCACGCTGGATGAAGTTATCCGCCGTGAAATGCGTCTGGTGGAAGGCGATGCCTTTTCATCCACAAAAGTGCGTCGCTCGCGGGAGCGGGTGAACCGACTGGGCTTTTTTGAAGATGTGCAGGTGCGGCAACAGGAAACAGAAGTGCCGGATCGGGTTGACCTCACGTTTGAAGTCGAAGAGCAAAGCACCGGAGAATTTAACATTGGTGCGGGCTTTTCAACTTTCGAAGGGCTGTTGGCCTCGGCCGATGTAAAAGAGCGTAACCTGCTGGGTACTGGAAAAGAGCTGGCCGTGCGGTTCTCTATTTCCGAAATTAAGCAAGACTTTAACATTGGTTTTACCGAGCCCTACTTCCTCAATCGGGAGCTAGCCGCAGGGTTTGATCTTTTTAATGAAGAAACAGATTATCAGGACGAATCTTCGTTTGATGTCCGGAATACAGGTGGTGCGGTGCGCTTCAATTTCCCCTTATCCGAATTTTCCTCCAATAACATTAGGTTAACGGCCAAGGAAGTTGATATATCTGACATTGGTAGCTCGGCCTCGCCGTTGGTTGCGCGCGAAGCAGGGGTGCGTAACGGTGTGAGTGTGGCCAACACCTGGACCTACGATACCCGCGATAGTGTATTGGAACCCACGCGCGGTGTGCGCACCTCGCTGCTGACGGAGTACTCCGGTTTTGGTACAGACATCAGTTATATCAAAGGCTTGGCCAGTGCTAGCTGGCATAACCAGCTGGCTGACGACTGGGTGCTATCGCTCGGTGGCCGCGTGGGTGCCATTACCGACCTAGGCGAAGACCTGCCTATTTTTGAGCACTTTAGTGCTGGTGGCGGCAATCTGCGTGGTTTTGCCACCCGTGGTATTGGCCCGCGGGATAAAACCACCAACGATGCACTGGGTGGTAAATATCTTGTCGGCCATAATATTGAGCTCACGTTTCCGCTGGGCACCGCGTTGGATGATTTAGGTGTAAACGGTTTACTATTTACCGATGGTGGCTTGGTGACCGAATTTGATAATGCCACCAACCAAGTGACAGACGATACCACCTATCGTATCTCTGCAGGGGCAGGTGTGCACTGGCGTAGCCCTATTGGGCCACTCCGTTTAGAATTTGGGATTCCATTAGTAAAAGCCGCAGAAGACGATACCCAAATATTCAGCTTTAATATTGGTAGCCGCTTCTGATTCAATCAGGGCTTGACCTGCATGGCAGCCTGACGCAGGATATGGAAAACATAAGCATAAAGGGGAAAACATGAAAACAATACTATTTGCTGCTTTATTGTTGGTGGGTGTGGTGCAGGTTGGTTCGGCAGAAAGCATTGCTGTGCTAAGCATCGCGGATGTTATTAGCCAAGCAGAAGCTAGCAAAGCTGCCGAAACGGAACTAAAAAAAGAGCGTGATGCGGCACAAGCCAAAATTAAAGATATGGAAGCACCGCTTATCGAGGAAAAAAATGCGCTGGATGCCCGCCGTGCAGCCATGAGCGATGAACAATTTTCCAACCAACAAAAAGAACTCCGTAAAAAAATCCGTCAATTTAGATTGGAAGTGCAAGCCATGCAGGAAGAACTGCAACAAAAAGCCCTCCTTAACCGCCAAAAAATAGAACAGGCCGTGGTGGAAGAGGTCGCAAAACTTGCCGAGGAGCGTGGCTATACGGTAGTTATGCCTAAAAATGTACTTTTATATGCTGCCGCAGCGACCGATATTTCGGATGAAATTATTAAGCGGCTGAATGCCCGCTAGTAACAGGTAACCTTTATGTATAAGGCAACGTGTGCAGAGCCACTGGCGCTGCCAGATTTGTTAGAACGTGCGGGCTTACCTTTCTTAGCTACGTCGGATGCGGCGCAGCTCATCATTCACCATGCCGCCCCTCTCGCTACGGCAGATGGTTCTGCTATCAGCTTTTTTGAAAATACCAAATACCTGCAACAGCTCAAACAAACCCAAGCTGGCGCGGTATTTGTGGCGCCAGCGGCGGCGGCATCTGTACCCGCCCACACCGTGGCTTTGGTGGTGCCCACGCCCTATGCAGCCTTTGCCCAAACGGTGGCCACTTTATACCCCTCACCGCCCGTGGTACCGGGGATTCATCCCACAGCTGTGATTGCCGATACCGCCCAGATTGACGCCAGTGCCTGTATTGAGGCAGGTGCGGTGGTGCAAGCTGGTGCGGTGGTGGGGGCACGGGTACATATTGGCCCCCACACGCTGGTGGGCGAGGATGTCTCTATCGCTGAAGATGGCCGCATTGGCGCCCATTGCAGCTTGCTGAATGTAACCATTGGCCAACGGGTATTTCTGCATCCGGGGGTGCGTATCGGGCAGGATGGGTTCGGCTTTGCCCGCGTGGAGCAGCTTATACATAAAGTGCCACAAATTGGCCGGGTCGAAATTGGTTCGGATGTAGAAATTGGCGCGAATACTTGCATAGATCGCGGCACACTTACGGCCACCACCATCGGTGACGGCACCAAAATAGATGCGCTGGTTAAAATTGCCCATAATGTCCAAATTGGTCGGTGTGTGCGTATTGTGGGGCAAACCGGCATAGCCGGCAGCACAACCATTGGCGATTTTGCCCTGATTGGCGGGCAAGCCGGTACGGCTGGCCACATCCGTATTGCGGCGGATGTACAGGTTGCCGCCCGGAGCGGTGTTACCAAAAGTATTGCAGAACCAAACACCACCGTTGCGGGGTTTCCGGCACTTCCTTACAAACAATGGCAAAAGCTACAGGCACGCTTGCTGCGGCTGGCGCGGGAAAGTAAAGGTTAGGCCATGCCACAGCTAAATACCACGCAGGTGCAACAGGTGCTGCCCCACCGCGCCCCCATTCTGTTGGTGGATGAAGTGCTGGACTGGAAACCCGCCACCACCATTCATGCCCGCCGCCACTTACCACTGGATGATCGCTTATTTACCGGGCATTTTCCCACCGAGCCTATTTTCCCCGGTGTACTGCTAATTGAGGCACTGGCACAGGCCAGCGGTTTGCTGGTCAACCTGACACTTGAAAAAACAGCAGCCGAGACCATATTCCTGTTTATGCAGATTGAAAATGCCCGTTTCCGGCAAAAAGTTTTACCCGGAGACACGCTGGATCTGCATGTGACCCAAACCAAAAATCGGTTGGACTTGTTTTGGTTTGAAGGTCGTATTGATGTTACTGGCCAACCGGTTGCCACGGCAGCCTTTAGCGCCAAACATGTGATAAAGGAAGGTTATTAGGGCAGAGGAAAGGCACGGTATGCTGCCAGCTGGTATATTGGCGCAAGTTGTGTTATGTAACCAACAAATCATGCCCATAAAGTACTAAGCGCTAAACCAACTAAAAAAGATATATAAGAGAAACAAAGATACTAAAATTATGACCATTCATCCCACCGCCATTATTGCCGATTCTGCCGAGATTGATCCGTCGGCGGAAATTGGCCCTTATTGTACCATTGGCCCCCAAGTTATGGTGGGACCACGGACTAAAATTCATAGCCATGTTGTTATCAACGGTTATACTGCTATAGGTGAAGCGAACGAAATTTTTCCTTTTGTCTCGTTAGGGCAAGCCCCCCAAGACCTGAAATTTGAGGGGGAATGCGCCCGTCTAGTGATTGGAGATCGTAATGTGATTCGTGAGAGTGTGACCATGAACGTAGGCACAGGGGCCGACCGCTTGGAAACCACCATCGGTAACGATAATTTATTTATGGCGCTTACCCACGTAGCGCACGACTGTATTGTTAAGAACAACTGTATTATGGCCAATGGTGCCATGCTGGCTGGCCACGTTACGCTGGAAGATGGCGCGCGGTTAGGTGGCTTGGCGGCCGTTGCCCAGTTTACCCGAGTAGGTAAATATGCCTTTGTGGGCGGTATGGTGGGGGTAGAGCAGGATCTGCCCCCTTACACCAAACTCACCCAGCTTGGTGTGTTATCGCTGAATGTGGTTGGCCTGCGCCGTATGGGCATTGAGAATGGTTCCCTGCAAGCCCTGCAACAAACGTTTGATGCCCTCTTTGGCGAGGAACGCACATTGCCCCGTGCAGAAATTGCGCAGGATATGCTGGATAATGACGATGGCAACATGACCCCCGAGCAGGAAGCCTTCATCAACTTTGTGCTGGCAGGCCCTCGTAAGCGGGAACGTATCCAGAAGGATGCCCCCAGTGCCTGACACACCACCCGTTGCCATTCTGGCCGGTGGTGGCAAACTACCGGTTCATGTGGTGGCGCACTTGCAGGCGCAACAGCGGCCGGTGCTCCTGATTACCTTTACCGGCCAACCCGAACCCGATATGGATCTCACCGCTGCCGGGCTGATACACTACCGGCAAAATCTGGGCGCTGTTGGCCAAACCATTAAACTTATGAAGCAACACAATGTGCAGCAGGTAATACTGGCGGGCTACCTAAGTAAACCCAGCCTGTTTGATATGCGGCCAGATGCCCGAGGGCTGGCGTTACTGGCCAAAGTAGCCCGCCGCCACGACGATGCCCTGCTGCGTGCCGTTTGCCAGCTATTAACCGATGAAGGCTTTACCCTTGTGAGTCCGCAAACCTTGTGTCCAGAACTTTTGGCCCCGAAGGGTAAGGTGGGGCAGCTAGCGCCTACCTCGGCGCAATTGGCCGACATTCAGCTGGGGCAGGAGGTACTACAGACCCTCAGCCCGCTGGATATTGGGCAGGCTGTGATCGTTAAAGATAAAACGGTGCTGGGCGTGGAAGCAGCCGAAGGCACAGATGCCCTCATTAAACGTTGTGCCGGCCTGCGTGGCACGCAGGATGCCGGCGGGATTCTTATCAAAGCCCCCAAAACCAACCAGACGCTCATGGCGGATTTGCCCACCATTGGCGAACAAACCATTGCCTTGCTGGCTGCGCATAATTACAGTGGCGTTGCGATTCAGGCGCAGCAGACCCTGCTGCTGGAGGCAGATGCCGTTGTGCAGGCGGTGGACGCGGCCAACCTTTTTTTATACGGTTATGAGGTATGACCAAAACCGTGTTTATTTTTGCGGGCGAGGCCTCGGCCGATTTGCTGGGTGCCGACCTGATGACAGCCCTGCAACACCAGCAGCCAGATATCCGTTTTATAGGGGTTGGGGGTGTAGCTATGCAGCAGGCCGGCCTGCAAAGCCTGTGCCCCATGCAGGATTTTGCCGTTATGGGCTTCAGTGCTGTTTTGCCGCGTATTCCTTTATTTATACAGCGTCTGCGTTCACTCACGGCTGCGGCCGTGGCGGCTGATATAGATGTGCTGGTTACGATAGACAATCAGGATTTTTCCAAACGCCTTGCCCGCCGTATTAAGGCCGCCACCGGTAAACCGGCGATACATTATGTGGTACCCAAAGTATGGGCTTGGCGCCCCCAACGCGCCCGAGTTTATGCCGCTGTTTTTGATCATCTACTGGCCTTATTTCCCTTTGAGCCCTCTTATTTTGAACCCTACGGCGTGCCCTGTACCTTTGTGGGGCATCCTGTGGCGCAGCGCTTGCAGGGCTTTACCCCACCGCAACAGCCGCCCTCCCTGCGGCTAGCCTTGCTGCCGGGTAGTCGGGCGGGGGAGATCAAGCGCCATTGGCCTCTTATGCGCGCCACTTTTTTGCAGCTCAAGCAGGTGCTGCCGCACTTAACAGGCACTATCCCTTTGGCGGAAGCGGTCAATATCCCCGATATCCCTGCCGATATTGATATCGCCGTGGGGGCAGACCGCTTTGCCGCTTTGCAAGGCTGCCGGGCTGCGCTGGCAAAATCCGGCACCTCAAACCTAGAGCTGGCCATGCTGGGCGTACCGGCCATTATTGTCTATCAAACAAGCCAGTTGAATGCCTGGTTAGCGCGGTTACTGGTGGATGTGCCTTATATCTCGCCAGTGAATTGGGTGGCGCAGGGGCCTAGCCTCCCCGAGCTGATTTTATCCGACTTTACCGCCCCAAAAGCCAGCCAGTTACTCTTGCCCCTGCTACAAGATGATACAGCGTGGCACACGCAAGCCACTGCCTTGGCCACAGTGCGGGATAAACTAACCGTACCTGATGCAGCGGCGCGGGCGGCGGCGGTGGTTCAATCTTACCTTTAACGCTCAAGCCATTTTAACGTTACATCACGATAATATACGCTGCGTAGGCTTTAGGTTTTTATCCACAAGTTGGCATGGCATTTGCAAGTTATCCACAAGATGTTAATGCAAACGAAGTGGAAAGGCGCAACATGCCCAAAACATTAAAAAATATGGATACCATACCCCTGCGGCAGACGTCTGTCGCCGATATGCGGGCTGAAATGACCCGCCTGCAACAACAGGTGCGTCAACAACAAGCCCTGATTACAGCCTTGGAGAGATCTTCGGTGACAGATGTGCTCACCGGCCTGCTAAACCGGCGCGGATTTGAACAGGCGCTCCAAAAACACTATAACAGCTTTCAGCGTTATGGGCACAAAGCCGCCTTGCTTATGCTGGATGTGGACGATTTCAAAAGCATTAACGATTCACTGGGTCATGCTGCTGGCGATCAAGCCCTGCAACATGTGGCGCGCTTGCTGCAACAGCATGTCCGTGCCAGCGATATTGTGGCGCGGCTGGGTGGCGACGAGTTTTGTGTGATCTTACTGGAGGTTGATGCCGCCACTGCCCAGAAAAAAGCCAGCCAGTTACAACATATTATTGAACACCAGCCCTGCCCATGGCAACAGCGGGAAATCTGCCTGCGTGTTAGCCTCGGGGTGGAAACTTTTGAAAACGCCGGCAGCCGCCAAAAACTGTATCAAGCGGCCGACCGCGCCATGTACGCACAAAAACAACAACCTCGTAACGCTTGAGAAACCAAGGCCGCCGCCCTATACTATACATAAGTGATGAACTATAGAGGGGAAAACCGCCATGACCACACCGAAAAAACCCAGTGTACGCCATACAGATCCGGCGTCTGCCACCTCCATTGAAAAACTGATGCAACTGCGCACCAAAACCGGCGCGCACCATCTGGCATCGGCCGATTTAGAGGGTGTTCTGCAAGAAATGCAATCCCTGCAAGCTAAAATTGCCGAGCAGGAAAAAATGATTATTCACCTAGAGCAGGATGCCAAAAGCGATCCGCTTACTGGGGTGGCCAACCGTCGCACGTTTGATGAAGAGTTGCAGCGGAGTATTGCCATGGCACGCCGTTACGATCGGCGGCACGGCCTGCTGGTGGTGGATATTGATCATTTTAAATCCATAAACGATCGGTTGGGGCACTTGGCGGGCGATGCCGTGCTGCAGCATATTGCCCAGCTGCTGCGGCAAAATTTGCGTACCACCGATATGGTGGCTCGGATTGGTGGTGATGAGTTTTGTATTATTATGAACGAAATTAAGGCCACCGATAATGCTGCGATGAAAGCCAATATGCTGATGGAGGTTGTGGCGCAATCTCCGTGCATTAGTGCAGATCACACCCTGCAAGTAACGGTCAGTATTGGCCATGCTGTGTTTGGTGGCGATGATATACCAGCACATATTCTCCAGCAGGCGGATGAAGTGATGTACCGCCAAAAAGCGCGGGTGCATGCGGTTAGCTAAGCTCATTTAACGTAACATAAAGTTGGCAAATCGTCACAGCGGGGGCTGTGAAATATAACCTTCTATTTTATCGCTAGCCGTAATTATGCCAGTATGGTACATATAAATAATGAGGGTTTTAACCGTGGCGGAAATTGAAGATCTTGTGGCAGAAACCCCGGAGGTTTATCCATTTAAGGCCGAAACATCCGGCATTACGGTGGAGGTGTGCCCCATGTACGATGAAAGCGGCCTAGAGGAACAGGGCGAGTATGTGTGGGTCTATTTTGTGCGCATTGAAAATCATGGCCCGCAAAAAGTAACCCTTAAAAGCCGCTATTGGCGCATCGTAGATGCCCATGGCCTGCTGGAGGAAGTCCATGGTGCTGGTGTGGTGGGCGAAACCCCGACCATTCCTCCCGGCGAATCTTTTGCGTACGAATCCTTCATTATGCTGGAAACACCTTCGGGCTTTATGGAAGGTTTTTACGACCTCACCGCCGAGGATGGCCAGCGTTTTCAGGTAGATATTCCTGCATTCCCCCTCGATATTCCGGGTTCAATGCACGTGCTGAATTAAAGCTTTTTTATAAAATTATGCAACACACCACGATTTTGGGGATAGATCCCGGGCTTGAACATACCGGCTGGGGCATTATTCACCAGAATGGCAGCCACTTGCGCTACATCAGTTGCGGCACTATTTCCACCCGTCCTAAAGACCCCGCGCCCGAACGTCTGGCCTGTATTTATACCGGGCTGCAAGGTGTGATTCAAACCTACACGCCCGATGTTGCCGGCGTAGAGGAAGTGTTTGTGAACAAAAATGCCGCATCCTCCCTCAAGCTGGGGCAGGCGCGGGGTATTGCTTTGCTGGTGCCAAAACTTGCAGGCGTGCAGGTCGCCACGTATAGTGCCTTAGAGGTAAAGCAGGCGGTGGTAGGGTATGGTCGGGCCGAAAAGCTGCAAATAGCCCATATGGTTAAGGTTTTGCTGCCACAGGCTCAACCCCAGAGCGCCGATGCCGCCGATGCCTTGGCCGTGGCCATATGTACCGCCCACAGGTATAAAGCTATTTTATGAATTATATTAGTATAAGAGGAAGCAGATGATTACATTTTTACAAGGTCGGGTGGATCATACCAGTATCGATATTCTGGCGCTGGAGGTAAATGGGGTTGGTTATGGTGTGGCCTGCGCCCAAAATGTACTGGATCAATGCCAGCCCGGCGAGCATATCCGCTTGTTTATTCATCATCACATCCGGGAAGATCAGCAAATTTTATATGGTTTTCTCACAGAAGATGCCCGCCAGCTGTTCCGGCAGCTGATTCAAATCAACGGCGTAGGGCCTAAAGTGGTGTTGGCCATGTTTTCTACCCTCACCGAGGCCGAGATTATAGAGGCCATCTATACCCGGTCGGCCAAAACCCTTGCCCAAACCCCCGGGGTGGGGCAGCGGCTGGCCGAACGCATTGCCCATGAATTGCACGGCAAAATCAGCATTATACCCACCCTAACCCCCACTACCCCCAGTACACCCTCCACCGGTGGGGCGGCAGATGTTATCTCTGCCTTGCTGAATATGGGCTTTAAGGAACAACAGGTGCAGCCGGTGGTGGCGCAGGCGATTAGCAACCAGCCCGAGGCGGCATTTGACGAACTGTTAAAAACCAGCTTATCCTCGTTAACGACAGCGCGTTAACGTGCGGGAGATACCAAAAGGAGAAACAACCATGCACCTGATTTACCTAGGCCATTCAGCTTTTCGGTTAGAATTACCACAATCCACCATCTTGATTGATCCCTTCCTACAGGGGAATAGTCGATTTGAGAATAGCCCCCTCAGCTACGCACAAGCCATTGCAGGTGTGACCCATATTTTACTCACCCACGGGCACGAAGATCATGTGGGCGACACGGTGGATATTGTCAAGCAAACGGGGGCGCAGGTTATCTGCATGGTGGAGCTGGCAGGGCTGTTAGCGCAAGCGGATATCGGCACCACACTGCCGCATAATCTGGGCGGTACGTACAGCCACCTAGATTTTGACTGCACGTTTGTGCGTGCAGATCATTCCAGCAGCTGGCAAGGGCAGTACGCAGGTTCGGCCGCCGGGCTGGTGATACAGCTGCACAATGGCCCTACGGTTTACCATATGGGCGATACAGCCATTTTTCCCGAAATGAGTGACATCCATGCCCGCTATCAGCCAGATATCGGCCTTGTGCCTATTGGTGGCCAATATACGATGGATGCCGAAACAGCCGCCATGTGCTGCAACAGATATTTTGCCTTCAAACAGATTGTGCCCATTCATTACGCCACATTTGCTGGCTTGGAAACCAACCCACAACCGTTTATGGATGCCACCCGTGGCAACGGGCAAGCGGCGCTGCAACCCGGTGCCAGCCTAAGCCTACAGGATATTGCCCATGCAGCCTGAAGCCCATCCCGAAACCCGTCTGGTAGATGCGACTACCCATCAGCAGGACGAGCCAGAGCAAACGCTGCGCCCGGGCAGCTTGGCCGAGTTTGTTGGGCAGCCTAAACTGCGGGAAAACTTGCAGGTATTTATTCAGGCGGCACGGCAACGAGGCCGGCCACTGGATCATGTATTGCTTTCTGGCCCACCGGGGTTAGGCAAAACCTCGCTGGCGTATATTCTCTCGCGCGAGATGGGCGTGGGCTTGCGCAGCACCAGCGGCCCCATGATAGAAAAAACGGGTGATCTGGCCGCCATTCTAACCAGCTTAGAACCGCATGATGTGTTGTTTATTGATGAAATTCACCGGCTGCGGCCACAAGTTGAGGAAGTGCTCTATCCGGCAATGGAAGATTTTAAGCTGGATATTATTATTGGCGAAGGCCCCGCTGCCCGCACGGTACAGGTGGATGTACCGCCCTTTACGCTGGTGGGTGCCACCACCCGCGCCGGTTTGCTGAGTAATCCCCTGCGGGATCGTTTTGGGGTGCAAGCGCGGATGCAGTTTTATAATGTAGATGATCTGACACGCATTGTTATGCGTTCTGCCCGGTTGTTGGGCATTGGCATAGAAATGGATGGCGCCACCGAAATTGCCCGCCGCAGCCGTGGCACGCCCCGGATTGCTAACCGCCTGTTGCGACGTGTGCGCGATTTTGCCGATGTGGCCAACGAACAGACCATTCATCGTGCCAACGCCGATGCTGCCCTGCTCCGCTTGGAGGTTGATGCAAACGGGCTGGATGCCAACGATAATCAGTATCTGGACTGTTTACGCGATAAGTTTAACGGTGGGCCGGTTGGGCTGGAAACACTGGCCGCTGCCACTGGCGAAAG
>CAZDNZ010000019.1:0-12625 GCA_964506925.1 uncultured Pseudomonadales bacterium
ACAAGCGCAATAAAAAATGCCATTGTCATCAATTTTTTCATGGGTTTTTCCTCTTTCGTTTATTTAACGTCCCGTTCATTATATGGGGCACTGCGCAAATTATTTCAAGTCTATAGATATGTGTAGAGGGCTGCATACCACTTTGAGGCGTGCTGTGTGGCTATTGTGCCCGCAGGGCTGTGGATGTGCTATCGGTCACCACCAGCGTATTCAAGCGGTAAAATGGGGTAAAATTCAGCCGGATGCCATGGGTATCCTTCACCTTTTGCTGAATATGCGTCATAATTTCCCCAGCCGTTGCTTCTGCCGTGAGAGACCATGTTTCTGCCTTCAGGTTTTCCAAGCCGGGGCTTAGTTGCCAATCCACCTCCCACGAGCCAACGGCTTCCGTCAGGATTGTGTTCATCAGGGCTTCCAGCGGCGTATCTTTTACATTCAGCGCCACGGGCATATCGGCCAGCCGGGCATTGGGGCGGCTAAATTGTTGGGGCTTGGGCTGCTGTATGGGCAGGTTACGCACGCTGGAAACAATACCATCTGCCTCCGACGTCTGCCCCATAAGCTGTGCCTGTTGGCGCAGATGTGTGCTTTCCATAGTGCGGCGGTCGGCTTCTAGTTCCAAGCGTTTTTGTTCGCTTAGGCGGGCAGCATAGGCAAGCCGTCCGGCCTCTGCCACTTTTTCTGCTGCGGCCAGCATCATGGAGCGCTCCGTTTGGCCAGCCTGCTGCTGCACACGCTGAAGTTCTTGCTTGAGGCCTAAAATCTGTTGGCGGAGGTCATCCTGCTTGCGGGCTTCGGCCGCTGTTGTGTATTGTTCCTGCCGGGCGCGATCTTCCAAACGGGTTTGTAATGTTTTAATTTTTTCGTCCAGCGTTGCTTGTTGTTGCTGTGCCTGCGCCTTAGCCATATTTAACTGACGCGCCAGTTCTTTTTTCTGTTCCCCCAAAGCTTCTTTTTCCGCTTCCAGTGCCGCTTTGGCACGGGCAATGGCTTCCTTATCCGCTTTGGTGCTGGCCACCTCGGTAGATAATTCATCTATGGTCTGCTGATGGGATTTTAAAACCTCGCCCAGCGGCATATCCAGCATTTTCTCCCAATCCTGTACACCTGCGCTGATATGGTTCAGGGTTTGCCAGCGCTCGATGGTACCTGCCAGCTCCAGTCCACTGGTTTTAACAGGCTGTTGTTGTGGCCGGGGCAACATACCACTTAGGGCAAAATCCTCTGGCGTACGGGCAGTGGGTACATTTTCAGGCGTGGTTTGGTGTTTGGGGTAAGGCACATTCGCATTGTGCTGGCCATCCCAAAAGGCCAGCTGAATACCGGGCGGCGTGCCACGTTGGGTGGCCTCATGCGCACCATTAAAAATCATCTCCGCAGGGGGGCAAGGTTCGCCATTGGCACTATAATAATCGGCCTTTGTGCCCTGTACAGATTCGGTTTGCACGCCCACAGCCGGGCCGTAGCAATCCCGCTCTGCGACCTGATGTCCCGGCGTTGGCTGGTAACGAGATGCCATCACGACCTGACCGTTATTTTGTGCGCCGTTCGCTTGTGGTTCTGCCTGTAGGCCTGCGGCCATAACCACCGATAATGCGACTATTGAAACAAATTGTCTGTTTTTATTCATCACTAACCACCATCATGCGTTCGGCATCAAACATATTAAACGTAACCTGTACGCCCCGAGTATTAAAAATATACTGCGCCAAATAGTTTACAAACTTTTCAAACGATGTTTCGGCATCCAGGCTAAAGTTTTGGGTTTTTATATCTTGGTTTTCCCGCGTTAATTTCCATTTTATGTGCCAAGGGCCTGTGTAGGGTTCGGCAGAATCCAGCACATTTTTTAATATTTCTGCAAGGGGGGCATCATTCTCATGCACAATAACCTTATAGTCCCTAATATTCACCCAATCCCCAGCCACATGGGGCAACGGGCCAGCAGCAGGTTCGATGCTGGCTAAATCAAGGTCTGGCGGCACCAATTTGGCAACATTCAGGTTATCCGTGTTGATCTCGTTTTCTGCCATCATCTGCTGCTGCTCGGACACTGTTTCCGATACAACCTGACGAATGGCAAACGTTACATTATCATTTTCATCTAGAATCACCTGACGCGCCACTTGCGCCAAAGCGGCACGCATACCGGGATCATCCTGCTTGATGGCTTCCCGCGCCACAGTACGAATATAGTCATCCGATTCTGCCAGCGTTTGCATGGCCAGCGCACGAATCTGGTCAGATGAATCCGCCATAACTTCTGCGGCAATTACCCGAATTTCATCATCATTCGGGCGCGCCGCTGCCGCCAGCTGTTGTAAATCGGCCTGAGCCTGTACCAAAGTTTTGCTGGCCACGTCGGACATGGCAGCGGTAGAAGCAGCCAACGCTTGCGCGGCTTTTTCCTCGGTTAACTGGCGCAAGCGCGCCTCTACCTCTTGGGCTTTTTGGCTGGCCAAACGCTCGGCTTCTGAACGGGCAGTTTCTACGGTCAGGTTTTTCTGTTCAGCCAGCTGAGCCTGCGTATCCGATGTAAGCTCTGAAATTTCAGCCTCAGCAAAGGTCCGCAAACGGGATTCGGTCGCCGCAATGTTATTTTGCACCATTTGGGTGGCAAAGGCTTGCATATCGGCCAGCTGCTGATCGGTGTATGCTTGCGCCGCCAACAGAGCCTTTTCACCTTCTATGCTGGCTTTTGCCGCGCGTTCGGCAACCGTTGCCACAGCCATTTGTGCTTTTTGTAGCGCCTGCGACTGCTCGGTCGCCTGCTGCTTTACCAAACCTGCCATCTGTAACGTGCTCAGTTGCGCGCGCTCGGCTGCGTAACGTTTACTGCGTTCCTCAACTTCAGCGAGGGTATCTTTCAACTGTTGTTGGGTTTCAAGCAGCTGGCTGCGTGTCATTTGTGTATGATTGGTGGTAAAAGTCCTCAGTTTTGCTTCAAGATCGGCAATGCGCGCGGCCATGCTTTGCTCTATGTCTGCCTTAATTTCCTCAGCTGAAGGCCCCTGATACCCCAGCTTGGCCTGTTCGCCAGAACGCCGTAAAATGATGTTGCCGCCGGATTTGGTTTTGGTCGCACCTGTTGCTGGTTGGACTTCCTCAAAATTAATTTCAAGGGCATTGTGGGCGCGGTACAGCTGCTGCTGAGGCTGTTGTATGGGCTGCTGTACAGGCTGAACTGCTGGCAACTGGGATTGCTGTTGGTAGGCGGGTGGTAGATCCAACGGGGCGTTGTGCATGGCTGGCGGTGGCGGTGACTGACACCCCGCCAAAACAAGCCCCGCCAGAGGAATGAGTCTGTAGGTGGTGCGTATATAATTTTTGAACATAATGCCCATATTATGCTGATAAAGGATGTGGAGGCCAAGCCATGGCCTCTATTTTGGGCTGAATCATCATATGGCGGTGCGTGAATAATGCAACGGCTTGTTTTTACTCACACGGATTTTGCTGCCAAGACACATAGGCTGGCACAAACGGCACCGTCATCTGGCGTGGCTGGCAAGTACCGCTTACACGCTCGCGCGGGTTAGAATAGTAAAATAGTGGGCGCTCCTGAACCAGATTAGCATCCAGCGTTGTGTCGCGCACCAAGGCATCGCAGCAGAATTCATCCGGCAAGCCCAACAGGCGTACCAGCGCAATCATACCGTCCAGCCGGGCTTGAATCTGGCCGAGAGAGCCATTTTGGCTGCCAATGCGGTTACTGGTCAGGCGGCTAGCGTATTGGGACGTTAACTCATTCCGTACGCGGATATTATAGGAGGCATCAGGGGTGGGGTCTGTCGTTTCCTGCGCTGGGGGAAAGAAAATTTCATTCTCGAGGTTATTAAAGCAGGCGTTCCGGCTGGCAACAGGCAAACTGTTGCAAGCAACCGTTTCTTCATTTTCTTTTAAGCTGGCATAGCTCTGTAATGCGCTCATAACGCCATCAATGCGCGCTTGTGTTTGCTGAACCCGGTTGCTTTTCAGTAATAAGTCGGAAAACTTTAGGAGGTGGTCATCGCCGCCAGCAATCAGCCCTTCAAATTCGGCCTGAATATTTGCTGGTGTGGTTTCATTCGCCCACCATTGGTTATCGCTAACGGGTTCAAAATTATCGTTTTCTACTGCCATACCATTGATAAGCCCGCCACCGGGTGCTGTTTCCTCGGCTCGCCGGTTAGCCCCTGCACTATGCACAGTGGCATAATGCACTGTAAAGGTGCGGCCTAACAAGGTTTCGTTCACGGTACCATGAATATACGCCCGCTCCTGCCCCCAAGTATCCGTTTCTAGCGTACTGACCGAAAGATTACTCACGCTGGCTAAACACTCCGCCCAGCTATTACCTCCAGCGTTACAAAACCCGTTCAATGCGGGGTTTTCGTCCGGCAAGCGGTTGTATTGGGTGGCAAAGGCCGTGAGGGCATTTCGAATATCCCGCAGCACAATATCTTCATTGATCTGACGGCGGGTATCCAAAAAAATATTCAATGTGGGCACTGTTAAAACCATCACAATACTGGCCACGGCCACGACCAAAATCACCTCAAACAGTGTAAAGCCGGCATGGGGTAAAGCTGGATGTTGGCTCATGGGCAAGGATACGCTATTGATGTGACCCGTGCTGGTAAAAAGTATGTTTGGCCTGTAGTACGGCCATCTGGCCGCGAGCCAGAACACCCGCCACCACCAAGTGTTAGCCGGGCATTTGAATAATAGAACAGCCCGGGTTCTACCCAGTCGGAGCCAATATTAACCCGCTCCAGGGCATTACAGCAGGTGCTATCCGGCAGGCCCAGCATCCGCATCAGCAGAATCATTTCGTCCCGGCGGCGCTGTTGTTGGCTGGTCTGATTTTCTACCTGATTAGCATTAAAACCATACGTTGTCATTTCATTATAAACATTGGCTGCATAGCAAGCATTATCTGCCGGAGAGGTATGCCGCGCCTTGGGAAAATACCGCATTTCGTCAATATCCTCTGTACTTGTACTACCGCCAATATAGCAGGTGTTGGTAGGTGTGCCCGCCACCACCATTTCGTTATACCGGGCATCAGCATAGCTTTGTAGGGCGTTTGTAATACTACGCATACGCTCTAGAGTGGTTTCGTAGCGCTCCATTTTTATGTTGTTATCTGTAAACTTGACCATCATATCGTCCCCTGCAGGTGTCAGGTTTAGAAACCTGTCGATTGGGCCACTCTGATTGCTCCACCAATCACCATGGTTGGACGGGCGGAAGGCAAAATTAAGATTATCACTCGATAACTCTACCGGAATGTTGGCAGCGGCTTCGGCGGTGTTATCCACGCCGCGGGAAAATATAGTGGCATAGTGCATATCTACCGTCGTATCCAACAGCACCACGCTATTATCTTCATAGTGGACATACACCCGTGGTTTATCCCATGTATCGGTGCGTATTTCGTCGGCCGATAAATTACTCACACTGGCCAAACACTCAGCCCATGTGTTCGTGCCTGCATTACAAAAACCATTATTCAGCGGATCTTCATCCGGCAGCCGGTTAAACCGCAGAACAAAGGCGCGCATGGCCTCTTTTATCTCCAGCATTTCCTGCGCTTCCTGCTGTTCCCGCTGAAGATTAAGAAAATTGACAAACGCCGGCGCGCTCAGGCCAGCTAGCACAGCCATGACGGCCACCACAACGATAACCTCTACGAGTGAGAATCCGGCATGTTGCGTTTTTATCTTTGCCATTTTTATTATGCTTTTCGTTTAAATATCATTAAAATCTGGTTTCCGCATCACCCACAATAACATGGTAATGAAACACCCCGCCACCGCTGCGCCACCGATTATCTGGCGAGGAGACGTTTAATCGCAACTGATCGTCCGTAATAGAGCCACCTGTTTTCGCTTGCGCCACGGGCGTTAATTGCAGGCCTGCATTGTTCAAAAATGCTAGGGCAGCCCCTTCCCCACTTAACGACGCAATGCTGGCATCCAGCGTGGCTGTATCTGGCCCCGAGTTTGTCAACGCTGTTTGAATAGCGGCATCAATCCCCGTAAATTCCGTTTTCCATTGCTCAAGGTTTACATCTTCCAGCGGGTCGCACCCGCTACACAAAAGCGTTAGGTTACCGCTGCTATCTACTGTGGAGCCACCACCACTCCCCATTTGCTGGGCGATAAGTGCATCGTAATAGTCTACTAGGTTGGTCTGAAAGCCTGTGTCGGACAAGCTGGTGCGATACTGTTGCTCGGTTTTGGTTGCCAGTTTATCCAACTCTTGGGCGATGCCTTCCCAGCGTTTTTCCAAAGCTTGACGGGTATTAAATGTGTAAACCATATCATCTGTGTTGCCCACAGCCTCTATGTTCATCACTTGGTTAATGGTATTTGCAGACGTCAGGCCACCTAGTGCCGCTTGCAGTGTTGGATGATATGTTCGATCTGGCCCCGGGGATGCCAGCAGAATGGCGCTGGCCTGTGGCTGCACCACAATGCCCGCCATCCCTGCGGCAACAATATGATCTTCATACACAAAGTGAACAAAAATATCTCGGCCCCACGGGTCTTGGGTGCGCGGGCCCCACGGCCAATTAGCCCCGCGTGCCACAGCAGGCCAGTCAAGCAAGTTTTCCGGATTAGCCGAAACATCTGGCAGCCTGACATCCTGCATAACCTGATAGTTATTAACAAGTTGCTCTACCCGTCTGAAATAAGCCTGCGTATCGGCTATCTGTTCTTCCATCAGCTGCATACTCGCCACGGATGAACCTGCCACCAACCCACTGACAACCGTAAAAAACATACCAAAAAGAGCAAAAACAAATACAGCCTGCATTATACGCCTTCCCTTTCATTCCTCAGTTCTTATGGCCTTGTACACAAATATTACTGGCGGTTATAGTCGTTTAACTTTGGATTTGTTCAGTTAAACGACCAGCTCGTTATGTAAACAGCTTTATTCCCGAACCACATTAGCGACACTGTACCGGCGGCCCATATAATCGGTCAGAATAATCTGTTTCTCATCCATTTCTGTAATTTCCAATTGAAACGAGCTACGTGTCTCCAGCTGTTTTTGGACTTCGCGCTCAAGTGTATTGTGCATATCGGCATCCAGCCCTTTTAGCTCCTGCATCAGGTTTTTGAACTGGTCGGTTCTTTCGGAAGGAACTTGTACTTGGTCTCCTTTACTATACCAGACGTTTTTTATCAGCACTTCTGGCCCGGCAGGCCCGTTCAGGTAGCCATTTACCTCCACCTGATAAATTCTGGGGGTGGCAAACTTACCCGCTTCAATCAATTCCTGCAGCTGTTGCGCCGTTTGCTGCGCTGCCTGAATAGATGGATCTACCGCCTCCTCAATTTTTTCAGCAAGATAAACGGGACGTTCAAATTGTGGAAAAGGATTGCTCTCTCCCTTGTACGCCGGCACACCTTGCGGCGCTTTATCGCTGGTAGCGCGCCACAAAAGCTCATCCGCTGCGGTTGGCAACGCTATCAGCAAGCAAACGGCGGTGGTAATGCTAACGTTTTTCCAAACCATAAATGGCTCCATTTATTTCCAAGTTGACCCAGTCGCCGTACAGCTCCTGATTTCTTAATATTGTGGTTACCTTATAGGAAGATAATACCGTTTTACCGTTTGCATGCAGCCGATCTGCCAGTGCCAGAGCATCGGCATAGGGCATGGTGGCCATAAGGGTAAAATCACGTATATACAAGGCTGTATTGCCAATCTCCTTGGTCTGAGGGCTCCGGACAATAAATTCATGGTTGGCTGTTTCCAAATCCAAGTGGCGTAATAAATCAAGGCGGGTGGTGTAGCGTTCGTCCACGGTTAGGCTATCCAGCTGCTCCAGCGCTTTTGATAACTGTTCTACATTGTTACGTTCCCGATTCAGCAAAAGCAGGTTACCATCAACCCGATCAATTTGTGCGGCCAAACCATTTGCCTGCTGGTAAAGCAGCCATGCGCTCACGCCAAGAACAAAAATCAGGAAAAGCCAGATGTTTCGAAAAACGGTTCTTTTCATTCACCCACCTTTACTTGCACTTCCAGCGAAGCACTGGAATCTTTGGGTTTGCCAAAACTTTTAATATCTCTTGCCCATGGTGCATTTGCCAGCAGGCTACGCGCGATATTCTCCTGATCTATCAAAAAAGCCTGCGCCACTTGAGAAAGCTCCACATTCACTGTCACAGCATCCAACTTTTGGCCTTGCTGCCCAGGATTTGTTTGCGGCACATCGAACGATACCTCGCTTAGCCGTCCAAAGGTTGCGCCAACGCGTGCGCCTGCATTAAGAATAGCGGATGGTTTTTCCGCCAAAGCCTGAGACATAACACTAAGTACCTGCTCTGGATTACGTATATAGCCAATATTATCATTCAACTGAATCTGGCTAATCCGACTCTGTAGCTCACGCGCTTGCATCTCTTTGCGGCTGAGTTCCATCTGTGTAACAGAATAATAGGTGGCACTGACCCCAACCCCAACAAAACCCAGCAATGCCGTAAGCAGCATAAGCCAGCTAAAATTACGGTGCTTGTACAAAATATGGGCATCTCGGCTGGGCTTAAGGGTTTCCAGCCGCTGCACATCGACCTCGTATGGCTTCAACGACTTTTTCAGCGATTGTAGTGCATCGTCGTTCTGGGTTACCGCCACACAAATTTTGTCGTCACTTGATACAAGCATACGTTCGGAAACGGAAGTTTCTACAATTTCCGTCATATTTTTTTCTTTGACCTCAAGTTTGGACACCCGCCAGACTTTACGACCATCATCATTTATTTCACGCGTGCCGTGTACCAGCCAAGCATCACCGAATACAAGGTAAAATACATTGTTGTTTTTGGGCACCAGCTCCTGTGGACGCAGCACGATAACTTCATCCCGCCGCTCCTTTAACCGATTAGGCAGCGTACCGTAAACAACAACTTGACCAGCTTCCAACTCCCACAAGGGCACCCGATCTCCGGCGCCGTAACGCTCGGCAATGGCTTTTTTGTCGTCACCTTTCAAATCGCTGAATGTGCGCGTACTGTTTTCATTTGGTACAAAAACCCCAGTAACACGGCCTTTTCCCTTCTGGGTGAAGGTAACGCCTTGGGGAGAAAACAGTACAAATGGCATGAAACGTCCTATTTATTTTTTATAAAAATACAAATGCATCATTTTATTTTATAGTAACCGTTCAGAAAGCATATACGATGACTTCCCTTCACTTTTAGCCCGAACGGATGATGAAAAAGTAACACCCGCACTTAAAGGGGCGTGCGTGATTTACGAAAGTGGTTTGCGTAATGGGCTAGGCAGCGCAGGGAAAAAACCTTTGCGGCTCTGGCTCGTAGAATTTGCAGACAACTTTAGTATTCCATCAGGGCAAAAATGGGCCCTACCAAGCTGGTGTAGGTGCTGATAATAAAAAATGGGAATAGTATCGCCATAACCAAAAACTTGAGCGTGGCCACAGTTTGACGAATCTGACGCTCCATATCCACCTGAAACGGCTCGCGTAAATCCGCCACCCGCTCGGCAAGTTCGCCAGTGCGTTCGCCCGTGCTGACAGCATTTACAAAAGATGTCCGAAACGGCAGCGGCTGCAAAGCTTCGCTCATCCGTACGCCTGATTCATGATCGCGTGCCGCACCGCGAATAATGTTCCGGAGCGAGGGATGCCCGACACATTCTGCCAGCGTATCCAGCATCTGGTGGCCGGGCATACCCGATTTAGCCAATGCCGGCATAAAGAACACGGTAAGAACTGAATTAAAAGAATAAATCAGCCGCCGACTGGGGCCAAACCAGATCAAAAACTTATCAATCCAACGTTTTACTGGGTTAACGTTGCGTAATACCAGCACAGCGACCGGAAAAATAGCCACCAACGTGGGAATAATATAGTTCGCCCGCAGCCAAACTGAGGCAAACCAGTACCATTGCAGCACCAATGGAAATTTAGCCAATGCTTCTGGTTTTCTTTCCAATACCGGGCCAATAACCATAGGCAGCATGAAAACCATCACCCCCAATGACATCAGCACAAGGCCAATGGCCATCACAATGGGCATGGTCATAGAGCTTCGTAATAACCGGCCGGCTTTAAATTGTATCTCTAACGCCTCTACCAAACTGGGCACAGCATCGCGCAGCTGCTCACTTTTTTCAGCCGCCTCCAGAATCGCCAGTTCCTGACGCTGAAACCCTAAATCGGCATGCGCCAGCGCAGCAAACAGCGGCGTTTGACCACTGCTGTATTCCCTTTGGATCAATTCCATTTTTGGGCGCAGGGTTTTATATTCATCGTGGGAAAACGAGTCCACCGTATACGTCACAGCCTCTGTAACAGATGTGCGTCCTCCGCCCGAGGCCAGCCAACTGGCAAGCGTACGGAAAAAGTCAATCCGATCCCCTGTGGACAGGGTGGTTTTTCCAATTTCAATCAGTGCCATTAGTATATCTCACTTGAAAGTTCCAGAATTTTGCGGGAAATTTCATCTGCATCTGTAATACCATTTTTCACATGTAGCGTTGCCATGTACCCCATGGGCTGCCAGCCGGTACGGCGTGCCATATCTTCCAAATCTTCAAACTCGTGGCGGTTACTGGCATCAATAATTTCTTTAGACGGGCTTAACCACTCGGCCGCAGCAATCATGCCATGGTAGCCTTGAAAATTACAGTTGGCACATCCCTCTGGGTTTGCCTTGTACAGCTGCGCGCCCTCCATATCCACACCGTAACGATCAAAGACATAACGGGTGTATTCATCTGGCTCTGTCATCGGTTGCCGGCAGTGGTTACACAACCGGCGCACCAAACGCTGGGCAGCAATACCCCGAATGTAGGAGAGCAAAAAGCCGGTAATGCCCAGCTCATCCAAACGGACAATAGCATCCAGCGCTGTATTTGTGTGCAGCGTGGTGAACACCAAGTGCCCCGTATTGGCCGCTTCAAACGCTAGTTTTGCCATATCCCGATCGCGCACCTCCCCCAGAACAATCACATCTGGATCAGCCCGCAGGCTGGATTTCATCAGATTATAGGCGCTTCTCGGTTCATCTTCTTCCACAGCCTCCATTTGCAGGGCATAGCCTTTAACCCGTTTTTCTGGCGGGTCTTCAATCGTATGAACACTTAACCCCCGCGCCATAGGGTTGGAACTGATAATGGCTGAGTGAATAGACTCGGTTTTACCACTACTGGTTGGCCCCGTCCAAAAGATAACGCCATTTGGTGCCATGGCTGCTGATTTAATCTTCTCAATAAAATCGGTTGGATAGCCTAATGCTTCCATAGGCATAACATCCGGTTTTAACCGACGCAGCACCATACGCGGCACCGCACCGTGGGAGCTGGAATGAGGCTGAATCTGAACCCGCCAGTCGTATCCGGCACGGGTGAACGAACCCTTGTTAGGGTGATACATATTTACCTTTGGCATTCTGGCTAAGTTTTCAATCCGGACTTTTAATCTGTCTAGCTGTTCTGCGGTCACAATTTCTTTTGGCACCACCGAGCCATCAATCCGGTACTTCACCATAGCGCGGATTTCCCCCTTATTGGTCTCGGGGTCTATGTGAATATCGGAAGATCGGGCATCAATCGCGTTGCCAATAATTCGGTCCAGCAAGGCTTCCGCTTCCATGCCCGTATCCACATCTTCGTGGGTACCACTCAGCCAGAAGGCGCCGGCCACCTCCCGCGTGCAAAAATGCCAGACAAAATCGTGATCCGGCAGGTATTCTTTCAGGCTGGCTTCCAGCACAAGATCTCGGGTGGTGTCTTCATGGGCAATGTGCAGAATATGGTGGCTGTCTTTGTTCTCTAGCTTAAATGGAATCATCCGATTGTCACGGAGTGTCCTCACCACATCATTTGGTAATTCAGCACGCAACTGATTGGCTTCGGGCGGAATATCCAGAAAACTTTGGATGTCTTTGCGCTTCAGCGCCCGCGCTAAAGCCCGCGCCAGCTGAATATTTGTAATTGTTTTCTGTGCCAGTAAATCCCGACAAATTAACTGGGGCAGCTGCCCACTGTGCCGCACACTTTCTATCTGGGCCTGCTGATTGGCATTTACCCCAAAGCCGCTGGCTTTTGCCAGAATTTCCAACGCTTCTTCGTAGGGGTTATCGTAATGTTTGCGGGTAGCACGGCGCCGCTCCCCACCACCAGCCTCTACAGCTGGCTGATCAGCGCCGGTGTTCAGCGCCTCAACCAGCTGTACGGTGTTTGGCTGGTGGTCTGGTGGGGCATCCGTTTGCGAACTCACTTTATTCTTTTTAGTTCAACTTATACTTTTTTCAATTTACTGAACAATATTCGCTGCGTAGCAAATATTTTTCAGAGCACTGGATGTTGCGGCAGCCGCTACACCGCCGCCTGAACAGGTTGTACCTGCATCGCGGTAAAATACCCGGCCCAAAGTAGAATTCACAGCGCCGTCAATGGCTTCATCTGCTTCGCGTGCTTCGGTAGAAGGCACATTCTCAAACTCAACAATAAGGTAAGTACCACCCCCAAGACCTGCAGCTGCTGGTGCTGGTAATGCCCAAAGGTAAATAGAACGCGCGCCAGAGCTGAAGTCGTGTTGCAGAGCACGCGAGGTGGCAGCGGCAGCAGGGTTATCCACACTAAAGCCCGATACATA